>SYEN01000121.1 GCA_005800795.1 Burkholderiales bacterium
CCTTACGATCCAAATTCGAAACCGGTCAAACGCACATCGCTGGGACGTTTCAGCCATGAGGGTGCGTGGTATGTGACCGGCGATGACGGCCGGGTGACGGTTTACCAGGGCGACGACCGCTCGTTCGAGTATATCTACAAGTTCGTCACGCGTGATGCGTGGAACCCGCGTGAGCGCGCCGCCAACCGCGACCTGCTTGACCACGGCACGCTGTACGTCGCGCGCTTTAACGATGACGGCACGGGCGCGTGGATCGCGCTGACGCATGGCCAGAACGGTCTTACCCCGGCCAACGGTTTTCGGGATCAAGCCGATGTCCTGGTGCGCACACGCGCTTCCGCCGACGCCGTGGGCGCGACGCCGATGGACAGGCCGGAATGGATTGCGGTTCATCCCGTCACGCGCGAGGTGTATTGCACGCTCACCAACAACGCCGGGCGCGGGTCACCGAAAGCGCGCACCATGGACGCGGCCAACCCGCGCGCCAACAACACCTTCGGCCACATTATCCGTTGGCGCGAAGAGGGCAAAGACCCTGCCGTAGTCGCGTTTAAGTGGGACATCTTCGCACTGGCGGGCGACCCCAAACACAAGAATCCGAACAAGCGCGGCACCGCGTGCCCGCGTTCGAGCAGGCCCTTGACAAGGTTGCCCAACGTCATCGCCACGCCGTTGACTTCCGGCGGAAACGTCTCCGTCACCAACGCCAGCCGCAGGCTGTCCGGATAAGCCAAAAATGACTCGACGATGAATTCTTCCGCGTTTTTCACGCGTTACAGCATAGGCGTCGAATAAAGCAGCGTGATGACGGTTTGGTTACCGTTGCGAGACAAACAGCATGGGCCACGCGTATCAGGCTGGCAGGCGATGCCTGAGGCGGGCAAGGCACACAACAAAGGCACACCAAAAAGAAAAGGGGCTACGTTCGCACGTAACCCCTTGATGCAGCTCTAACAAATCTGGTAGGAGGTGCGAGATTCGAACTCGCGACCAACGGATTAAAAGTCCGCTGCTCTACCGGCTGAGCTAACCTCCCAAAAAGGGGCGAATTCTACCGTTCATGGGGGAGCGGGTCAACCTGGGCGGTGGCCGCTTCGCACGATGCTGGTGCGGGGGTAACTACGCTTCTCGCATCATGCGCCAGTATTGGAATTTCATCGCCGCCACAGCGCCCGCGACGATGGCGGCAAACGCTATTACGGAGCCAACGGCCAATGTCGACATGCCAGTGATCGCCTGACCGACGGTGCATCCCATTGCCAACACGCCGCCCACGCCCATCAATACGCCACCCACCGCGTGATTGGCGAAGTCGCCCTTGGAGGCGAACCATTCGATGCGAAAAGTTTTGCTGGCAATCGCGTACAGGAAAGAGCCGACGATCACGCCAGCCAGCGCCACTACACCAAAATTGACCAGCGACAATTTCGCCGGATTGAGCAGGTAACGCGCGGAATCACCCATCGGGCTGATGAAGGTGAAGGACTGTACCTGCACGCGGCTGGGGATATCGGTCGCCATTTCGGCGAAATCCTTCCACGCCTGCCCCTGCGGCCCACCTGTGAGGTACCAGCCGGCGATAATCGCCAGGCCCACCACCGCGCCGCCGAGTATGTTGTCGAAACTTGCGCGAAAATCCTTCGACTTAAATACAAAAATCAGCATGCCCATCGCAAACATCAGCGCCACAGCGGCGTTGTTGCTTTTCGACGGCGCCTGCCCCAGCAGGCCCGCAATCACGTCACCCGCGTGCTGCGTCGGCATGCCGCGTTGTGCGAGGTTAGTGGTGGCGGCCTGCACCCACGGTAGAAACGCTTTTTCATAAAGCGGCGACCACAGCATTAGGTAGGCGGCCGCCATGCCTATCAGCAACACCACCAGTGATTTCAAATTGCCCGTGCCCACGCGCACCAGGGTTTTGTTGCCGCAGCCGCTGGCCAGCACCATGCCAAAGCCAAACAGCAGTCCGCCCAGCAGGTAACGCGGCCACGCAAAATTCGCGGTGCGGTACGGCGGAAAGGTCTCTCCAGACAGATTGATCGTGCCGCCGAACTCCAGCGCTGTTACGCCCAGTAGCGCCAACGCCATCGCGAACACCCACGCGCGCATGCGGCCGGTATCGCCGATGTTCATCCAATCCGACACCGCGCCCATGGTGCAGAAATGCGTTTTGTTGACCACCGCACCCATGATCACGGCGATCAGGAATACGGCGGTAAGCACTTGATGATGAACGTTGAATTCCATCGTAGCGGCAATGCGGTTTTCCGTGTAAACGCCAGTATACTATAACTATTTGTTTTAATTGATTATTTTTTATCGTCTCGATAGTGCGTTGGGTCAGCTACCCCTGCCTGCTCGAAACCTGTTCTGCGCAGCCTGCACGCGTCGCACACGCCGCATGCCAAGCCTTCATCAGTCGCCTGATAACACGACACCGTCTGCGCAAAGTCAACGCCGAGCACCACGCCCTGACGAATGATTTCCGCTTTCGACAATGCAATGATCGGCGTGTGCACGGTCAGTTGCTGGCCTTCCACGGCGGCCTTGGTTGCGAGATTGGCCATGGCCTCATAGGCCTTGACGTAAGCGGGCCGGCAATCCGGATAGCCGGAGTAATCCACCGCGTTGGCGCCAAAAAAAATATCGTTGGCGCCGCACACCTCCGCATTCGCCAGTGCGAACGACAGCAAAATCGTATTGCGCGCCGGCACATAGGTGACCGGTATGCCGCCCGCCACACCGCCCGTGGGCACAGCGATGCGGGTGTCAGTCAACGCCGAACCACCGAAGCCCGCGAGATCGATTTTCACCATGCGATGATGGGCCGCGCCCAGCGCCCGCGCCACGCTTGCGGCGGCGGTGAGTTCCGCACGATGGCGCTGACCGTAATCCAGCGACAGGCAATGGCAGGCGTAGCCCTGCTCGCGCGCCATGGCCAGTACGGTGGCGGAATCCAGTCCGCCGGAGAGCAGTACGACTGCGATTTTCATACGAGATACGCCGGGCGTTGCGCCCCGTGCGAGAAATTCAGATGGAAGTTACAACCAAGGATTTTACTACTTGAGCGTCGCCAGCCTGCGCTTGGCCTTGTCGGCGGCCTCGGAAGCGGGATAACGCTGCACCAGCGCGTCCATGGTCTTGCGCGCACCAGCACTTTCGCCCAGCTCGGATTGGGCGCTGGCAATGTTGAGCATGGCGTCGGGCGCGGAGGCGCTGTCGGGATACGCCGCGATCAGCTTCTGCTGGCTGGCGATGGCGTTTTTGAAATCGCGCAGATTGAAATAGGAATCGCCGATCCAGTATTGCGCGCGATGGGCAAGCCCGCTTTTGGGATACTGGCCCAGAAACGATTGAAACGAGGTAATCGCGCCCCGGTAGTTGCCGATGCGCCGTTGCTGCTGCGCAGCTTCATACACGCGCGTTTCATCTGCAGAGGCTGCGACTGCAGGCGCGGCAGTGGTGGAAGGAGACGAAGCCGCAACTGAAGGCGTTTCAGGGGGCGCTGCGCCTGCCGGCGGTGGTTCCAGCCGCCTCAACCGGGCATCGACATCAACATACATATCGCGCTGGCGCTTGGCGCTGCTTTCAAGACCGTTGTTCACCACCTCGATCTGGCCACGCAGGCTTTGAATCTCGCGTTTGAGCAGTTCGATTTGGTTCACCAGTTCCAGCATCGATTGCTGGGCGTTCTGGGTGCCGCGCAGGGATTCCTCGATCTTGGAGAGACGCCCCGCCATGGCGTCAGTCTGAATTTTGTAGTCATCCAGACGCTTGGCATTGTCGGCCACGCCCTTGCGTGCCACGTCGTCGTCGAACATGCCGGCGTGTGCGGGCGCCAGCATGCCTACCGCCAGACAAAGCAGGCTCGACAGCAGTATCGGCCATCCACGACAAAACATACTTTCGCACCTCACGCCTGATGCCTCACGCCTTAATCCGTCTGATAAACGATTTCCGCACGGCGGTTCTGTGCGAAGGCCTCCTCGGTGCGGCCTTCAACACGCGGTTTTTCCATGCCGAAACTCACCGTCTCTACGCGCACACCTTCGGCGCCGAGCACGGACATCATCTGCTTGACGGCATCGGCGCGGCGCTGGCCCAGTGCCAGGTTGTATTCACGCCCGCCGCGTTCATCGGTATTGCCCTGAATAATCATTTTCGCCTTCGCATCACCCGCCATGTATTTCGCGTGCGCGGCTACCAGCGGGCGATATTCTTCCTTCACCAGATTGCTGTCATAGTCAAAGTAAATAATGCGCTTGGACAAAATATTGTTCGGGTCTTTCAGCGAAGCCGGGCCGGTGAGTTGCGTCGGCTTCTCTATCACGGCGGTCTTAACGGGTGTCTCGACCACCTGCACCGGCGGCTGCTTGGCCGGCGTGGGCAGTGGCCGCTGCACGCCATCAACAACCGGCGCAGCTTCCTGCTCTTTAGTTGGGGTGCTGCTGCATGCCGCCATCATCAGGGCGGTCAAGGCAATCACGAATCCCGGCAGAATTCTCGGCATGTTCAAACTCCTTTGTTATTTTCGAGGGGCCCTTAAAACGTGTGCAACGTAAGCTACTTACTTGACAATCGGGCCCCACGCGGGTTCCCGGATATCGCCCGAACTTTCGGTAAACCGTTGCTTCACGCGGCCGTCGCTGGAAACGGCGGCTAATATACCACGCCCCCCCACCTCACTTGCGTAGAGGATCATGCGGCCATTGGGTGAAAACACCGGTGACTGATCGAGCGCTCCTTCAGTCAGTACCTGTAGCTGCCGCGACGACATGTCCTGCACTGCTACGCTGAAACGGCCGCCGCAACGATGAATGTACGTGAAACTTTTGCCATCGGGACTCTGGCGCGCGGAAATGTTGTAATGCCCTTCAAACGTCACGCGCTGCACCGCGCCGCCATTCACCGGTATGCGATAAATCTGCGGACTGCCGCCGCGATCCGACGTGAACAATATCGAGCTGCCATCTGGCGAAAAATTCGGTTCAGTGTCGATGGAAGCGCTCGCCGCCAGCCGCACCGGCTGCCCGCTGCCATCGGCGTTGATCAAATTCATCTGCGAGCCGCCGTCGCGCGACAACACCACCGCCAGCCGCCGCCCGTCGGGCGACCACGCCGGCGCGCTGTTGCTGCCGAAGAAATTAGCCACAGCAGTTCGCGTTCCCGTGGCAATCGACTGCACATACACCACGGGCTTTTTCTGCTCGAACGACACATAGGCCAACCGCGAGCCATCCGGCGACCACTTAGGCGAAATAATCGGCTCGTTCGACGCCAGTATGGTTTGCGGGCTGAAACCATCCGCATCGGCCACCTGCAATTCAAAGCGCTTGCCGGGGCGGCGAACCACGTAGGCAATGCGCGTGGCGAATGCGCCCGGCTCGCCGGCGAGTCTTTCGTAAATGGCATCGGCGATTTTGTGCGCGGTCAGCCGCAGCTGCGCCGCTGATGCGACATACGACAGGCCTGCGAGTTGCGTTTGTTGTATTGCATCCATCAAACGAAAACGGATTTCATAACGGCCATCAGCAGCAGTACTCACGCTGCCGATTACCACCGCGTCGGCGCCGCGCCCGCGCCAGTGCGCGTAGTCGACTTGCTCCGGTTCGTGTTGCGGCTTGGCGCCTGCCGCCTCCACCATTCTGAACAGGCCGCTACGCAAAAGGTCGGCGGCGATCACCGGCGACACCGGCTGCTTCAAACCCGTTTCATCGCGAAACGGCGCAATCGCCACTTGATACTGCTTGATGCCGCCACCGGCGGCGTAATTGCACGGGTAGTCGGAGGCCGACAGCGGCGGCGGATTTTGCGTGGCGCCGCCGCCGATCACCTCAATACGAATCTGCGCAAGCGCAACTGAGGAACAAAAAAATATCAATAAAAACAGATAGTTACGAATTTTCGACATGGATGCGACTCACTTCGAATACGGTTGTGACCGTGCGGATTTTGTCAGGTTCATTTTCAAGTCGGGCACTCACGGCTATCACCCCTTGGGCCGGAACACCATGGGGAACTGCCGAAAATACTGCTGAAACTGTTCGCCACTCGGCACATCAAACGGCTGCGCCTGGCGGATGGCGCGCTCGACAGCAGCATCGTACGCCGGATTGCCGCTGCTGGTGCGCAGCACGACATTGAGCAACTCACCACCCGGCAATAGCGACACCACGAACACCGCTTCGGGATTGCCTTGCAGATCCGGCGGCAACGCCACGCGCGCATACACCTTGCCACGGATGCCACCGATGTACTTCTGATTCTCGCGCGCTGCAACCGCCGCTTTCGCGGAACGCTCCGCTGCCGCGGCTTTTTCAGCCGCTGCTTTTTCCTGCGCTTCTTTCTCAGCCTCGGCAGCCTTGCGTTGCGCCTCGCGCCTTGCCGTGTCGTCTTCGGCCTTTTTCGCTTCGGGCTTGGGCTTTGGTTCAGGCTTCGTCTCTACCTTTGGCTCGGGTTTAGGCTCAACCTTCTTTTTCTTGTCCTTGTCCTGCAAGGCAATGTCAGGCTTTGACGCGGGCGCCGGAACCACTTTCGGAACAGGCGGCGGCGCAACTTTGGGTGCGGGCGGTGGCGCCAGCTTGGGTGCAGGCTCAACTTCCGGCTGCTCAACGGGCTTGGGCTGCAGCAGTTGCGGCAAGTTGCTCCACAGGTCAGCCATCACCGGCTCAGGCGGCTTCTTCTGCCACGACACGCCAAAAATCAGCAGCACGACAAACGCAGCGTGCATCACAATTGCCAGCAACCGTGCCGTGCGCTTGTCGCCACGCGTGACCGACAGGCCGGCGGCGGTGTTCACACTGTTAAGCGTCGCACTCATGCGCCGATCAGCCCCCGCGCGGCTTGGCCAGCAAGCCGACTTTTTTGACCTGATTCTGTTGCAGCGTATCCATGACCTCGAGCACGGCTTCGTAGCGCACGTCCTTGTCGGCGGCGATCACCACCGCCTGCTCCGGGTTGGCTTTTTGTTTTTCGCGCACGGCTTTCACCAGCTCGGCGCGTGTGACCTTGGTCTCAGCGGCGCCTTGCGCGCGATCCCGCAGCCACAGTGTTTTGTCGCTGCGTATCGATACTTCCAGCGGCTGCACCGGCGGCGCGGAGGTCTTGCCCACTTGCGGCAATTCAATCTGTCCCGGATTCACCAGCGGTGCTGTCACCATGAAAATCACCAG
>SYEN01000122.1 GCA_005800795.1 Burkholderiales bacterium
GATGTCGCTGATCTGCGCGCCGTGCGCGACATTGAAACGCGCCGCATCGGCGAGCATTTGCGGATCGGCACCCGCGATCTGCACCGAGATCGGATCAACTTCGCCGTCGTGATTGGCGCGGCGGCGCGTTTTTTCGGAACCCCAAAGCAGTGAATTGCTCGCCACCATTTCCGACACCGCCATGCCTGCGCCCATCTGCTTGCACAGCTGGCGGAACGGCCGGTCAGTCACGCCTGCCATTGGCGCCACCACCAGCTTGTTCTTCAAAATGTGTTTGCCGATTTGCATGCGGGCGCAATGAATTTAAATTTTTGCAGCTTTTACGGAAAGGACGCGATTCTAATCTGGCGTGCCCGGCGTGCCTAGGGGAAATTGAGGGAAAGACTGACTATTTTTTACGCAATGCGATGGGTGTTGCTGCCAGCGCCGCAATCCAAATTGCGCAACAATTTTGTGCGCGATGAAATCAGTTGCGGCGCCATGTACTTAGCGAAATATCTTCGCGCGCAACCTGCGCAAGTTGCGCCAGGGGACTGCTCGCATGGGAGATTTGTGCCGCAACCTGGTTCAGCAATTCGTCAGCAATCAGCCGTGTGCACCGAAAATCATGCGGCGTGCGATGACATTGCGAAGTGGCGTGATCGCGCCCAGCACCGTCATGCCGATGCCACGCGCTGCGTGCAACGGTAAAAAATCGTTTGAAAACAATTGCACCAGACCATGTGTGGCAGCAATCATCGCCACACGATCAGTGCGGCGGCGCGTACGATAGTTGTGCAACGCCGCGTTGTTAGTAAGCGCTTGCGGGGCGATGCCGCACAAAATTTGTGCCAGCTCCCACGCATCGCGCAAACCGAGATTGAAACCCTGGCCCGCCACCGGGTGCAATGTTTGCGCCGCGTTACCGATGGTGATGACGCCCGGCGTATCACGCGTGGTGTAGCGCAGGCTCAGCGGATGACTGGCGCGCCGCGTGACGCGCGTGAAATCACCCAGACGCGCGCCGAACGTCTCACGCAGCGCGACGAGAAACGCATGGTCTTCCGCCTGCATCAGTTCGGCCACGCGCTCCGGCGTGTGCATCCAAACCAACGAACAATCGTTTTCAAATGGCAACAGGGCCAGCGGTCCGTCCTGAGTGAATCGTTCATACGCTACATGGTTATGCGGCAAGGTGGTGCTCACACGCGCTGTGAGTGCGTGTTGTGCGTAATCACGCGTCGTGGGCGGGGTCAGTCCGTCGAGTTCGCCGCCATCGGCGGCAATCACCCATTGCGCGGTGAGCGTTGCTGCGGTGCCGTCCTGCAGTGTGAAGTGGACGCGCTGCGCATCGCCTTCGCGCGTCAGCGCTGTTACGCGCGCACCTTCGCGATAATCGTTATGCGTGGCGCGAACCTCATTCGACAGTATTTCAAAAAGATCAATATAATCAATGACATAACCTAATGCCGCAAGATCGAGTTCAGCGGCGCTCATGGTCACGCGGCCAAAACCGCCGCGCTGCGACACATGAATATCGCGTATCGCCGTCGGCGCACGTAATGACTTCCACACGCCCAGCCGCTCCAGCAACAAGCGGCTGCCGTGCGACAACGCCATGGGGCGTGCCTCGCGGCTGTGTTCTGTGCGGTGTCCTGCGCGACCCTCAGCGCGTGCTTCCAGCACCGTGACGCGTAACGCGCTTTGCTGCAACGCCAGCGCCAAGGCCGCGCCGACAGGCCCGCCGCCGATGATGGCGATATCGGTGTCGGCGGCCATACGGGTCAGTGCGATGCCATCAGCGCTTCGATATCAGAAACACGCTTGGGCGCCGCAGCGGTGAGAATTTCACAGCCCGTATCAGTCACCACGGCGTCGTCTTCGATGCGCACGCCGATATTTTCAAATCCGGCGGGCACGTTGGGCGCCGGGCGTATATAGCAACCGGGCTCGACCGTGAGCACCATGCCAGGCTCGAGCGTGCGCCACTGCCCGTCGCGCTTGTAATCCCCGGCGTCGTGTACATCCAGCCCCAACCAGTGACCGGTGCGGTGCATGTAAAACTGGCGATAAGTTTCTTTTTCCAGCACTTCGTCGAGACTGCCAGACAGCAGTTTCAGATCCAGCATGCCTTGCGCAAGCACTTTTACCGCCGCGTCGTGCGGCTGATTCCAGGTGTTGCCCGTCCTGACTTCGCCAATGGCCGCCGCCTGCGCGGCCAGCACGAGTTCATACACTGCCTTTTGCGGCCCGCTGAACCGTCCGTTGACCGGGAATGTGCGTGTGATATCAGACGCGTAGCCGTCGAGTTCGCATCCGGCATCGATCAGCAGCAGATCGCCATCCTTCAACGGGGCATCGTTGGCAATGTAATGCAGCACGCAGGCATTCGCGCCTGAAGCGACGATGGAGGTGTACGCCGGCGACTGCGCGCCATGGCGGCGAAACTCATGCAGCAGTTCGGCTTCGATTTGAAACTCCGTGCCGCCCACGCGCGCGGCCTGCATGGCGCGAATATGCGCGCCGGTGGAAATTTTTGCCGCCCCGCGCATGGTGGCAAGTTCATCCGCATCCTTGACGAGGCGCAGATCGTCGAGCAGCGTGTGTATGTCGGCGATATCGCGCGGCGCGGCCACGCCGGTACGCACGCGGTTGCGCACTTCGTTCACCCAACCCAGCACGCGTGCGTCCCACGCCGCGTCACCGCCCAGGTGCGCGTACACCGCCGGCTGATCGGTGAGCAGATCGGGCATCACCTTGTCGAGCTCCGTGAACGCATACGTTTCATCGAACTCAAAAGTAGCCCGCGCGGCCGCCGGGCCATGGCGAAAGCCATCCCATATTTCGCGTTCCTCGTTTTTCTCGCGGCAAAACAGTAGGTTGCGCGGCTTATTTCCCAACCCCGCGCCGGCAACGATGACCAGCACCGCTTCCGGCTCGGTAAAGCCCGTCAAGTGATAAAAATAGCTGTCGTAACGATACGGATAATGCGCATCGCGATTGCGTGTGCGTTCCGGCGCGGTGGGGACGATGGCCACACCTTTGCCGATTTGCTGTGCGAGCCGCGCGCGGCGGCGGATGTACGGAGCAATATTCATGATGGTCTCATTATAGCGCCGGTGTATGACCCGATAGAGGTCCACACGCAGGTTGGCCACCTGCCAATCGCATTGATGGCATGGCAATTGCTTTTGCCATGTGCTAGTCAACTTAAAATCTCACACCATGCTGCCTTACAGCCTAGATCTGACCAGCCTCGCGAAGGCTTACGCGCTAAGCGCGTTGACACCCGAGCAGGTCGTGCGCGATATCCACACTGTCTTGGCACAGCATGTGGAGAATCCGGTCTGGATACATCTTGTGCCCGAGGCGGATGTGTTGCAGCGGGTGCATGCCTTGCGGGCGCGGCGTGACCAGGGCGAAGCGTTGCCACTCTATGGTGTGCCTTTTGCGGTTAAGGACAACATCGATGTAGCGGGTTGCCCCACCACAGCAGCATGCCCAGAATTTGCGTATCTGCCACAAACCAACGCCTTCGCCGTGCAATGTTTGCTTGATGCGGGC
>SYEN01000123.1 GCA_005800795.1 Burkholderiales bacterium
AAGCACTTGCGACCCCTCAAATAGTTGGCCGCACAACTAAATATCGTGTGTGGACCACCTGTTTTCGCTCTGGTAACCATCGGTATCCCCTAGGATACTTTGGTTACGAAACGCCCTAATTACCTTAATTTTTTTGGTTTAATGCCACAAACCTTCAGTACATTAGTCACAGCGGGCGTTGCCCGTGCCTTCAATTTTTGTCTTTCAGACTTGTACACATTCTCAGCCGTTGAAATGAGCACGCCAATCTTGCGGGCCGGCGAATGAAGCAGGCGCTGCTGTCGCGGCTTACCGCTCTGCCGCAGTTGTCCGCCTTGCGCCACCGTGCTTTTCGCCTGTTGTGGACGGCCACGCTGTTAAGTTCCACTGCGCGCTGGGCGGATATGGTGGTGGTGGGTTGGCTCACGCTGGAGCTGACGGATTCGCCGATGATGGTGGGCATTGTCGCGGCAAGCAAAATGGCGGGTTATATCGCCGCACCCTTCATGGGCGTGGTGGCTGACCGCATGGACCGGCGGCACTTGCTGATTATCGCCGCGAGCGCGAATCTCGCGGCGGCGCTGGCGATGATGGTACTTTTTGCGCTGGGCTGGTTGGTGCTGTGGCACGTGATTACGTTGGCACTGGTGAGTGGCGTGACGTGGGCCATCGACAACCCCGCGCGTCAGGCGCTGGTGCCGGATATCGTGGCCAAAGAAGAACTCGCCAATGCCGTCGCGCTGAACGCGGTGGCGATGGAAATCACCGTGGTCATCGGCCCGGCGCTGGGCGGCCTGCTGATTCCGCTGCTGGGCATGACGGGCGCTTATGTGTTGATCGCAGCTATTTTTCTGCTCGACGTGGTGGTGTTGCTGCGCATGGGCAGTACGCCGCACGCCACGCCTGCGGCACGCGAGTCGCCGGTGCGTAGCCTGATTCATGGATTCAAGTATGTGTGGGGTAATCAAACCGTGCTGATGCTGTTGGTGATTGCCTTCATGCTGAATCTGCTGGCGGCGCCGTACCGCTACGCGTTCATGCCCCTGTTCGCGCGCTATGTGCTGGATGCCGGGCCGGCGGGGTTTGGCATGCTCACGGCCATGGCGGGCATCGGCGCGCTGGCGGCGGGGCTGTGGGTAGTGTCGCTCGGCAATGTCAAGCGCAAGGGCCGGCTCTTGCTATGGAGCAGTGTTCTGTGGCCGGTGGCGCTGCTGCTGTTTGCGGTGTCTCAGTGGTACACCCTGTCGTTGGCGTTTATTTTTGTCGCCGGACTGGCGCAGGCGTTGGCTTGGACGGTGATCGCCACGCTGATATTGGGCCACACGGATCAGTCGATGCGTGGGCGGGTGATGGGGCTGCGCACCGGCGTGGTCATCGCGCTGCCGTTGGGCAATTTTCTGGCAGGGGCGGCGGCCGAGCATTTTGGCGCACCGTGGTCGCAGGGCGCGTATGCGGTGATCGCGATTCTGATCATGCTGGTGATTTTTATGCGGGTGCCCGGGTTGCGCAAGCTGGATTAGCCCGCAGTCGGCGAACCGGTGTAAAACCGGTGTAATATTCCCACGCCTACTACCCGGCGCAGACTCGGAGCAGATTTCATGGTGCTTTTGACCCGTTTTTGGATTCTTGCCGTGCTTCTGAGTGTGCCACTGCACATGCCAGCAGCCAACGCGCAAAACTGGCCCACCAAGCCGATCCGGCTGATCGTTAATTTCCCTCCCGGCGGCACCACGGATCTGATGGCGCGCGCGTTTTCTCAGAAGCTTGCTGAAACACTGGGCCAGCCGGTGATCATCGACAATCGCGGCGGGGCGGCGGGCAACATCGGGCTGGAGGTGGCGGCGAAAGCGCCGGCGGATGGCTACACCATTCTCGCCTCGTCCGGCAGCCCCATTGTCGTTGGGCCGCATTTTTACAAACTCAGCATTAACGTGGATCGTGATCTGGCGCCGATTACGCCCATGGCGCGCATCCTGACGCTGCTGGTGGTAAAGCCCGGCCTGCCGGTGAAAAGCGTTACCGAACTCACGGCTTATCTGCGTACTAATCAGAACAAGCTCAACTACGGTTCGGTCGGCACCGGCAGCACGCTGCACATCCATGCCGAACGCTATTTGTTTGCGAACAAGATTCGCGCAACCCATGTGCCCTACAAGGGCGCAGCGCTGATGGTTACTGCGTTGCTTTCCGATCAGGTGGATTTTGCGTTCGACTCGGGCTTGTCGGTGCAGCATGTGCGCAGCGGCAAGTTGCGTGCGCTGGCGGTGGCGAGTAATTCACGCTCGCAACTCTTCCCCGATGTGCCGACGATGGCCGAGACCGGCACCGAAGTAAACGACGCGTTGTTCGGCGTCTACGCGCCCACTGGCACGCCGCGCGCCATCATCACGCGCCTGAATCGCGAGATCGGCCGCATCATGCAACTGCCGGATTCACGTGCCGCACTCGCCACTTTTGCCGCCGAGCCGGTGACGCTGTCGCCGGAAGAATTCACCGAGATTCAGCGCCGCGACCGTGAACGCTACGGCGTGTTCATTCGCACGGCGAATATCAAGGCTGATTGAGCGGCCTGTCATGAAAAAAATCTTTCTGTTGCTGGCTGGGCTGCCTGCAGTGGTTGGTGCGCAGCAGGCGAACTGGCCCGTCAAGCCAATCCGCGTGGTCATTCCCTTCAGTCCCGGCACACCCATCGAAGTGCCCACGCGTGCGGTGACACGGCCGATGACCGAGGTGTTTGGCCAACAGTTTGTATTTGATTACCGCACCGGCGCGGGCGGCACCATCGGCACAGCCATCGTTGCGCGTTCGCCCAAAGATGGCTACACACTGCTGGCCACCAACTGCTCTCACAGCGCGAACCCGTCGTTCTACAAGAAGCTGCCCTATGACACGCTAAGCGAATTTGCGCCGGTATCGCAGATCAACGCGACCTACGGCAATTTGCTGGTGGTGCATCCGTCGCTGCCGGTGAAGTCCGTGAAGGAGTTCATCGCGTTTGCCAAATCACGGCCCGGCGAAATCAAATATGCCTCGGGCGGCGTGGGCAGCCCGCCCCATGTGAATGCGGCACTGTTATCCGCAATGGCGGGCATATCGCTGGTACACGTGCCGTACAAGGGCACGGCTGCTGCGATGGGCGATTTGCTGAGCGGGCAAATAGAAAGCATAGTGATCAGTCCCACCATTGTCGTGCCCTACTTGCAAGCAGGCCGGCTGCGTGCGTTAGGTATCGGCGGGCCGCGCCGCCAGCCGCAAGTGGCAGACGTGCCGACATTGCACGAAGCGGGACTCACCGGTTTTGACATGACTTGCTACCACGGCCTGTGGTATCCCGCGGGCACGCCAACGGAACTCGTGCGCCGCCTGGCGGGCGAGGTTGCCAAAGCCGTGGCGATGCCGGAAACGCGCAAGCATCTGGCGGACAATGGGCTGGTACCGGTCGGTTCCACGCCGGAGGAATTCGCCGAATTTCTGCGTAAGGATGTTGCGCGTCAGGCGGACGTCGCGCGCAAGATCGGATTGGAACCCCAATAGACTGTGTGAAAAAATCAATTAAAACAAGGAGTTATGGATGTTCGATATACGCCTTAGTGACACTCAGCGAGCCTACCGCGACCTCGCGCGTGAATTCGCGCAAAACGAAATCAAGCCCGTGGCGCTGGAGCTCGACAAAAAACCCAACTGGGAAGACCGCATACCGTGGGAGGTGCTGAAGAAAGGTTCCAAGCTCGGCTTCAGAACGTTTGCGTTGTCCGAGGAAAATGGCGGCGCGGGTGCGTCGGATCACCTGACCGCCTGTTTGATCGCTGAAGAGTTGGCGGCCGCCGACATCGGCACCGCGTACTACTATATGCTCACCGCGCGGCGCGCACGCGATTGGTTCGAATTGCGCATGACCCAGGAGCAGCGTGATTACTTTTTGCCGAAGTACCTGAACGACGATTTGTATTTCACCACCGTCGCCATTCACGAACCGGATACCGATCTCGGTTTTGACTACTACACCGAGACGCCGGAGTGGGTGAAGTTCAAAACGCGCGCGGTTCAGCAAGCCGATGGTTCGTGGATCATCAATGGTGCAAAAAATTTCCAGACCGTCGGCTACCTTGCCAAGCTGCTGGTGGTGCAGGCGCAAACCGAAGCTGGCCCGCGCGCGTTTCTGGTCGAGGGTGACTCCAAGGGGCTGGTACGCCGCTCGATGTCCAAAATCGGCCGCCGCGTGGGTGACAACGCGGAGATTTTTTTCGACAACGTTCATGTGCCCGCGGGCCGCATGCTGGCGCCGAACCCGCAGGGCCGCACGGATATCGGTACGCACGTCACCATCGCTTCGATCACGCTGGGCCTGGGCCGCGCCGCACTGGAAGCCACTATCGATTACGTCAAGGAGCGCAAATCCGGTGGCAAACAAGTCATCGCGCATCAGGCGGTGGGTTTGTACATTGCCGACATGGCGATGAACCTCGAAGCCGCGCGTCGACTGATCTGGACAGCGGCGTGGGCAAAAGATCATCCGGAGGCATTCCAGGATGGCAGCGCCGACTATCAGCCGTATGAATGGATGGCGCTGGCGTTTACCGGCACGGCGGTGCAGCGCCTGACCGAGCAGGGGCTGGAACTTTTCGGTGGCATGGGTGTGATACAGGGCATGCCCATCGAGAAATACGTGCGCGATGCCATCGTGCAGAAACACATCTCGTTTCCGTTCCCCACGCGTTATCGCATCACCGAGGCACTGACGGGCTACAAGCGCAAGACGACGCCGTATCTGGGTAATACCTAGCCGCATCTGAGACCCCACGCTGTTGGTGCTTTCCGCTCCGTTAGCGGGGGAAGGCTGCGCTGAGATCTTATAGACTCGGGTGTAGCCACCGTGCCAGGTACTTTAAAATGACAGGCACTTGGGCGGCGCAGTGTTGGCGAGGTAAACTTGCAATGCCGCCCGCCAACGCAGGAATAACGGAGGAACCATGAGTACAGAGACCGTCCCCGCCACACTGATCACTTCGGCCCTGAAGGACAGTCTGAATGTATGGAGCGCACCGGAGGTATCGCACCCGGTGGATTACTCCGATTTGCGCAAGTGGGCCATTGCTGTCTACTGGCCTGAAGTGCCGCCCAAGATATTCTGGGATGAGGCCTACGCAAAAACTACCCGGTTCGGCGGGATCATCGCGCCGCGTGAATTCAACCCTTTTGCGTGGCCCGCCATTCGCCCCGCCGACCGCGCGCCGCGCGCGGCCAAACGTGGCGTCGGTGAACGCACCATGAACGGCGGCCAGAAAGAGGTCTACGGGGTGCCGATACGCCCCGGCGATGTAATCACCGCGAAGACCGCGCTGGTGCATATGGAAGAAAAAATCGGCAAGCTCGGCCTCACGCTTTACAAATCTACCGAGACGCGCTGGACCAATCACAAGGGTGAGTTCGTGCGCAGCCGCATTTCCATTTCCATCGTCTACTGAGAGCGGAGGACATTATGGGCAACAAAGTTTACTTTGAAGATATCAAAGTCGGCGACGAAATCCCCACCTGGGTCAAGCAGACCGACTTCATGCACTGGAACCGCTACGCTGCAGTCAACGATGAGTTTGTTTACATCCACATGGACGACGAATCCGGTCGGAATGGCGGCAATGCTCAAGGGGCGTTCGGCATGGGCAATCTGCGCTGGGCGTACCTGCACAACATGCTGCGCGAGTGGGCCGGCGACGAGGCCGAGATGAAAGAAATGAACGTGCAGTATCGTGCCATCAATCAAAAACACGATGTGCTGACCTGCACCGGCAAAATCACCGAAAAGAAAATCGAAGGCGGCGAACATCTGGTGCGGCTTGAGATAAACGTGTTGAATCAGGACGGCAAGCCGACCACACCCGGCTATGCGGTGATTGCGTTGCCCTCGCGCAAATAATACACGGCTGACCGGCGCGGTCTGCAGGTAAAAACAATGCCATTTCGTGTAGCTACGCTGAATCTGGAGCAAGACCACAAGCGTTGGGATGCGCGGCGGGAACTCATTGTCGAGCAGATGGGAGAGCTCAAACCCGACGTGTTCGCGCTCAACGAAGTTTGCCTCCCGCGACAAACCGCGCACTGGCTGCAGCGGGCCGCGAAGGAACGTTTCGGTATCGACTACGCGCTGGTGCAGCAGACACGCACCAACGGTCTCTCCGAGGTCGAGGGCGAGGCGTTGCTTACGCGCTTCCCCATCGTCGAGACCGGTAACTTGGACTTTCGTACGCGGGACATAGTCGCATTGGTCGCCCGTCTGTTGGTAGACGGGCAGCCGCTGGATGTCTACGTAACGCATCTTTACGCCTCATCGGGCGATGATTCGTTGCGGCTCTTTCAGGTGCAGCAGTTGCTGGCGTGGATCGACCGCCGGGCCGACGGTACGGCGCGCATCGCGTGCGGCGACTTCAATGCGGTGCCAGACAAGCCATCAGCTGCGCTGATGGCAACGCGCTTCAAGCCCACACAACAGGCGCCCACTGCGCCCACGCCTCTGGCTGGCAGCGATGGCGGCGTCACGCATCCTGGCCGGCCACGCATGAGCCAGTGCATTGACTACATCTGGACGGATGCTCCCGTGCGTGTCGCAGGGAGCGGCGTGTGCTTTAACCAGCCCAGCCGCGGCGATGCAACCCTGTGGCCTTCGGATCACGCGGGCGTCTGGGCAGATCTGACGCTGGCCTGACGCTGCGGCCACGCACTAGCCAACGCGTTCCCAGAATAACTCCTGCCGCTGCATCACCCCCGCGTACAACCGCCGCGGTGGCGCCAGCACCATGCCGCCGTTTTCGAAGCGTATTGTGCGCACTTGATCGCCGCCGATGCGACTGGCATCAGATGAAGCATCGACATGCGTTACCAGCGTGACGCCATCAAACGTGTAGTTGCCCACATAAGACATGAATTGCCGAATCTCGCCAGCGGGGAGTCCGTCGCGCCCGTCGCAGATCACGTTGACCATGCGCCCATCTGGCTGAAAGCACACCACGCCATTGGGTGTGGGGCCATACGGCGGCGGTAACGCATTGCCGTTGTCGTCGATGCCCTTTGTGCTTATGAGACGCCAGATGCCGATTATGCGGGGATCGATCATGGATGTGTTTTCTGTAATCTAAAAATATGGACCAAGGAATTCAAGCGTTTCATAAACAACGTTACTTGCCTTACACCTTTGGTTACGAAAAAGCCAAGCTACCAAATGATATTCTGATGTTGTTACGATGTGTATGGGTTTCCGCGTCGAACAACCAACATAAGCCCCGATGCCCAAGCGAGGCGCACCGTTGTGAACCCGTCGTGCTGTTCAATGTCTTGAATGAGCGCAGGCACCTTTGGCGCGTGGCCCGAAGGCCAATTGGCTTGTGGCAACAGGTCGTCGATGACATAAATGCCGCCGGGCCGCAACAGCGAAAGCGCCTCGTCGAGGTGGCTGAGCTTTCCGGGCAAGGCATCGGCGTAGATCAAATCGAACTGCCGCGAAGCCGCAGCGTTAAGGAACACCGCACCATCCATCACGTGAAATCGCAAGCGGTGATCGGCACCCAAATGCCGTTGGGCCACAGCGACTACAGCCGAGTCAGTATCGACGGTATCGAGTGTCGCTGCCGCATCCATGCCCGCCAACAGCCACGCGGTGCCGTGGCCAGTGCCTGTATCCAACTCTAAAATGCTACCGCCAGGCTTCGACGCCGCCAGCGTGGCCAACAGTGCGCCGACCCTGGCTTCGGAGATCATGTCGAACGACATGGCCTCGGTAGCAGCCGTGATGCCGCGAATAGCTGATGGGTAGCGGTGAATCTCGGTGTCTTCCATGTTGCGCCCCTGTTTCGTGTGAAACGCGGTTAGACAGCGATACGCATCCGCGATTTTTCGTCACTCGATTTTCCAGCGTATCGGCCATGAGGTCATCTTCGTACTGGTAAATTGGGCTCATTATGCCAAACCACACTCGCCGCAGCCTGTTACGGCACGTCACCGCTGTGGGGCTGCCGCTACTCTTGCCGGCGTGTCGCCGTACCGATGCACCGCAAAAGGTGTCTGGATACACGACCCCAATCACACTACCGAGCGCACCGGAGACAGACCCGCAGTTTGCGCCAGGCGCACTGCGGCTTGATTTGCGGCATCGCATAACAGGTGGCACCGAAGCCTTCACGCTCGAACGGCTGCGCCTCGAGCCGAGTTGGCCTGAACGTTTGCCCCCACTCAAGGACGGGCCTGATTGGGGCGACTACCGCGTGTCGCTCCACGACGCAGCGGGTGATGCGCTGCTGTTTCGTCGCGGCTTCGACACGGGCCTCGCGCCCGATGCACGTGCTGCGACAACGCAATGCAGTATTCGCTTTCCCATGCCGCGGCGCGCAGTGCGTGTGTCGATAGAAAAACGCAGAGGCGCCAACTTCTTTGCTCCGTTGTCTACTTTCGAGATTGATCCTGCCTCTGCCGCTATCGATCGCTCCGTCATCGCGATCCCGACACGTGTGGATAACCTCCATATCGGCGGCGTGGCCGCGAGCAAGGTTGATCTTGCGATCCTCGGCGATGGCTACCGCGAAGCGGAGTACACCAAGTTCGTTGACGATGCCCGGCGCGCCGCAAGCTACCTGTTCTCCGTCGAGCCGTTTAAATCGCGTCAGGGTTATTTCAACGTGCGCGGGGTATTCGCGGCGAGCGCGGATAGCGGCGTGACCGATGCTTACCTGGGGCTCAACAAAAACACCGTGTTTCGATCGGCTTATTTCAGTGGTGGCTCGGAACGATCAATCGCTGACGATGATCACTACGCTTTGCGCGAAGTAGCGTCAGCGGTGCCCTATGATTTCATGCTGGTGCTGGCCAATGCACGTCGGTACGGCGGCAGCGCGTACTTTGCGGGGCCGGCGGTGGTGGCGATAGACAACGCGGCTGCGCGCTATCTTGTCATCCATGAATTCGCGCATGCGATCGGCGGTCTGGCTGATGAATATTATGTGCCGATGGCCGGTGGGCCCGCGTACGGCGGCAATGTCGAACCGTGGTATCCCAACGTGACCCTATCGCCCGATTCAGGCAAGTGGCGTAAACGCCTGACCGAACCACAGGGGCGACCGGGCACCTGGAACCAAACGGAGTACGATCAATACTTTGCAGGCTACGTGAAACGCTATGAAGCGCTGCGCGCAAACGGCGTTGAAGAAAAGGTCGTCGAGCAGTTCATGGAACAGGAACGTCAACGACAAACCGCGTTGCTGGCGAAGAACCATCCGGCGCGCAAGGTGGGTTACTACGAGGGCGCCAACGGTTACGCGAAGGGCATATTCCGCTCGGAAGCCGACTGCATCATGTTCTCACTGCAAACACAGTATTTTTGCGCGGCTTGCTCCGCGGTCATTGAACGCATGATCGACGCACACGTTAAGCCGTGAAGTGTTGCGGGTCTTGATGGGATTGATAATAAAATATCAATAATATCAAATACTTATTTGGTTAAGCGATGATCAGGCGGTCACGTAAGGCGACAGTTACCAGCAAGCGTATAGATAGTCCGAAACCAATAAGAATTTCGTCAACATGAAGGTGCTTTTTGAAGTCATAACGGGGATTTTACCTGCCTTAGGGGAATGCGGTTCGATTAGGGTGCAGAATTTTGCATACCGCACCCTTGTTTCTATGCGTGCCAGAAATGCGGCATTGAAGGTGGCTTTGCTGCATCTATTGAATCCCGTCGGCACCGCTAGGGTCATTCACTTCATGTTTCGTTTCGTCTCTTTCGAACTGCTGTCCAAACTAGCAACGTACTATCTCGCTTCGCGTTTACAGCATTCTCGCGGAATTAATCGGTGTTTCGTTAAACCAAGTGGCCTTCACGAAACCTGGAACGTTTCACCTTGAACGCGGCGCGTGTGGCGGCGTACCACTCGTCGTAGGCGTAGGCCGCCGCGTTCAGGAAGACTATTCCTTAGGCACAAATTCGTAGTGCGTTCAGTGGTTGCTTTCCATGCGCACGTCGTCCAGATTGGGCGTGTGGCCGCGTTTGATATAGGCGTAGACGTCGGCGAGTTGCTCGTCCTTCAATTGCCCGGCAAACGATGGCATCGCGCCGCGCGTGGTTTTTGCGCCGCGTATAAAGTGTTCTTCGGACATGGTGGCAACGGCTGTGCGCAAGTCATACGCCGTGTCCTGTTTCAGCAGCCGCACACCGTGACAGACGGAGCAATATTCGCCAAACACCACCGCGCCGGCACGTTCGCGCGGGGATGCCTTGCCGGATTGCGCCTGCGACGCCGGTGGGGCCAGACCCGCGAGCATCAGCGTTGCGGCACACACGGCGACGCCTTGTGTGAAATTTCGTAAATATTTGTTTTTATTCATTATTTTTAAGAAGTCAGTGCGCGTACCTTGTCCGGCGTAAACGGCAGATCACGCGGACGTTTGCCGGTGGCGTTGGCGATGGCATTGGCAATGGCTGCGACTGCCGGGCCTTGTGAGCCTTCGCCGGTGCCGAGCGGGCGTTCGTTGGGCATGTTGATCAGATGCACTTCCACCGCTGGTACATCGTTAAAGGTGAAGATCGGATAGTCTGCCCACGAACGCGTGGTGATGCGCTGCCGGTCGAACTTCACTTGCTCTTTCAGCGTCCAGCTCGCCGATTGAATAATGCCGCCTTCGATCTGGTGGATGATGCCCTCCGGGTTGATGATAAGCCCCGCGTCCACCGCCGATACCGCGCGCGTGACACGCACGTTGTCTGTGCGATCGACGGTGACATCGGCGACAACCGCGCAATAACACGCGAGGTTTTTATACTGCGCGAAGGCGATGCCTCTGCCAGAGGTTCCGTTGCCCTTTGCGCCGGGCTTCCAGCCTGCCTTTTGCGCGGCGAGTTCAATCACTGCGCGGGCGCGCGGATTTTTCATATGGCGCAGACGGAATTCCACCGGATCGGCGCCTGCCGCCAGCGCCACTTCGTCGATGAAGGATTCCAGCGCAAACACGTTCGCGTAAGCGCCCAGTGTACGCAACGCGGAGGTGCGCACCGGCATGTCGGTCACATAGTGCAGCAAAATATTCTGGCGCGGAAAGTCATACAGCGGCACCGCATTGCGGTCAGCCGCGCCCGCGGGCTGAGGCCCGTTGTTCGGTACCACGGGCGGCACAGGGTTCGCCAGATGCCAGCCGCCCAGCACAAAGCTGCCTGCCGCGTTACTAGTGGGCCGCGTGTTATGCGGGTGGCTCCAGATTTCATGCTGCCAGCTGACGATGTTCTTCGCTTCATCAAGCTGCGCCTGCATTTTCATGATCATCGCCGATCCGTACGGTTCCCACACGAATTCATCGTCGCGCATCCATTGCAGCTTGACCGGCCGGCCATTAGTGGCGCGCGCGAGCAGCGCGGCGTCGCAGGCGGCATCGTCCGCGCCGTTGTGGCCGTAACAGCCAGCGCCTTCGACGTGGGTGCACGTCACGTTGGCTACGGTGGTCTTCAACGCTTTCGCAAGGTCAGTGCGTAGCGGAAACACGCCCTGGCTGTGCGTCCAGACTTGATATTTGCCGTCCTGGAACTGCGCTACCGCGGCAGAAGGGCCGAGTGCACCGTGCGCTTGAAACGGGCGTGTGTATTCGGCTTCAATAGTGGTGATTTTTCCGCCGCTCGCGTTGACCGGCGTTTTGGTGTTGATCACCGAATCACGCGCCGGCATTTTCTTCAGATGGTCATACAGCGCTAAACCACTGGGTGGCAAATCAGGCGTTTCATTCCACTTGGCCGACGCACGCAGCGCTTGCGCGGCCTTGATCGCCTGCTCCTCGCGTTCGGCAGCCACTGCCAGAAAATTGCCGTCGCGTGTCACTGCCACCACGCCGGGCATTGCCCTCACGGCAGCTTCATCAACGCTTTGCAGCGTGGCGCGATACGACGGCGGACGCACCACGCGGCCAAACAACATGCCGGGCAGCCGCATGTCCTGCACGTAGGCTGTGCCGCCGGTCACTTTGGCGGGGAGATCGAGGCGCGGCACGTTTTTGCCGATGACTTTGTGTTGTGCGACTGGTTTTGGTTTGAAGGTGGCGGTGGCTTCGCGTTTGAAGCTCACGTCCTTCGCCACCTCCCAGTACGTCATGCGCACCGGGGTGGCACTGATGGCGCCGTCGGCGACGGAGAGTTTTTCCACCGCGACATTGAGCTTCCTCGACGCCGCAGCCAACAGCATGCCGCGGGCCTCGGCACAGGCAAAGCGCAGCGCCGTGCCGCTGTTTTCGACGGACAGGCTGCCGGCGGTCATGCCTTCGTTGGGCGTGCGTGCGGTATCGGCGGAAATGATTTCGACGCGCTCGTACGCGACATCCAGTTCGTCGGCGGCAATCTGTGCCAGCGCCGTCAAAATGCCCTGGCCGATTTCGCACTTGCCGGTAAACACCGTCACCGTGTTGTTGCTGTTGATGCGCACCCATCCGTCGAGCATGCGGTTGTTGCTCAGGCCCCCTGGCAATGGCGTGGATTGCTGCGCTATCGCGGTTGGGCCGGCGAGCGTGAAGGTGGAAACGATAACGCCGGTGCGTTTGAGAAACTGGCGGCGCGAGAGCGTGTGTGTGGTCATGATCAGGCTCCCTTGACGGCGCCAGCCGCGCGCTGCACCGCGCGCACGATGCGATTGTGCGAGCCGCAACGGCACAGGTTGCCTGCCAGCGCGTTTCGGATTTGTGCGTCGGAAGGTTTCGGCGTGCTGTCGAGCAGCGCTTTGGCCGCCATGATCATGCCGCTGGTGCAGTAGCCGCACTGCGCTGCCTGCTCATCGAGAAACGCTTTTTGCAGCGGATGCATTTTGTCGAGCGTGCCGATACCTTCGAGCGTGGTGACGGCCTTGCCCGCGAGCGAAGATACCGGCGTCACACACGAGCGGGCTGCGCGGCCCTCAATATGCACGGTGCAGGCGCCGCATTGCGCCATGCCACAGCTGTATTTGGGGCCGTTCAGTTCAAAGTCGTTACGCAGCACGTAAAGCAGCGGCGTGTCGGCGTCGGTGCTGACAGTGCGCTGCGTACCGTTCACGCGCAGGATGTAATCGGGCATGGGCGGCTCTCTTTAGTCTGGCGTTGGATCGGAGTGAAAATCAGAACGCGGGTAATATAGTCGAAGTCATTGTCGAAGTCGCCGGCTCCGCCATGCCCATTGAGAGAAAGTACGAAAAACCATGAAAATTCAGACACTTACACCCTATGCCGTGAATGTCTCGGAAAAGACCAACTGGTTCTTTCTGAAAATAGAAACTGATGACGGGCTCGCGGGTTGGGGCGAAGCGTCACTGTCCGGCGGCTGGGAAGAAAATCAAATTCTCAATTGCAGACGTCTCGCGGCGAACCTCGCCGGCCTGACCATTGATGCCGCCCTGCCGCAGTTGACGGTATACCCGCACGCAGTGGGCGGGCTGGTGTGGAACTCAATTCTGAGCGCAGCGGAAATGGCGCTGATGGACATCAAGGCGCGTGCGGCGGGCGTGCCGTTGCATCGGCTGTTTGGCGCCCCGTTACGCGACAAGATTCGTGTGTACGGCAACATCAACCGTGCGGCTACCGACCGCTCACCGGCGGGCTTTGCCGCTCTGGCGCGCGATCGCGCGGCTCAGGGCTATACCGCGTTCAAGCTCGCGCCGTTCGACGGTGTGTTTTGGGCCGATATGGGTGACGCCGAAGTGAGGAAAAAATACCGTCACGCGCTTGATTGCATTTTGGCCGTGCGCGACGCGGCGGGACCGGACGCCGGCGTGCTGGTGGATTGCCACTGGCGTTTCGACGAACCCACTGCGCTGCAACTGTTGCGCGACCTCGCACCGGCAAAATTGTTCTGGGGCGAATGCCTGACCTCGGAGCGCGCCGAACATCATCCGGTGCTCGACCGCGTGCGCCGTGCCGCTGCCGATATGGGCGTGCTGATCGCCGGCGGTGAGCGGCAAATCGGCGTGCTGGGTTTTGAGCCACTGCTGCGAGCGAAGCTGCTCGATGTTGTGATGCCCGACATCAAATACACCGGCGGCTACAGCGGCATGCTGGCAGTGGCGAACCGCGCGCACGAATTTGGCGTTAAATTTTCACCGCACAACCCGACGGGACCGGTGTGCAACATGGGTAGCCTGCACGTGTGTTCGCTGGTGCCAAATTTTCTGATTCTGGAACGGCAAAGTGAAGGCAGTTTTTACGATGAAATCATGATCGGCGATCACCCTAAACTGGTGGATGGCTGCTACGCCGTGCCGCAAACGCCGGGGTTGGGCATCACGCTGAACGAAGACGTGCTGAAGGCGCATCCGCCGGTGAAACCGAAGGGGGAGTCTACGGCGGATCCGCGGTTGGGGTGAGAGACGCAACGTGAAACATTGGCTTTGCGTGGGGATTTGCTGGCTGGCAACTGTTGTATCTATTGCGCAGGCAGCGCTGATAGAAGACGTCGTGCAGATACCGGTCGAAGTCGCTGACGAATTCAATCGCAAGCATCAACAGACCATAACGGTAACGATTTTTCGTGATGATGTGCGGGAGAAATCGCCGTTTCTAGTTTTGAATCACGGCCGCGCCGGCACACCCGAGGAACGTTTAAAGTTGGGGCGTGCGCGTTACACCGTGAATTCGCAGCACTTTGTGGCGCGCGGATTTACCGTATTTGTGCCCACTCGCATGGGTTACGGCGTCAGCGGTGGTCCGGAAATGGAAGATACCGGGGCATGCAACAACCGCAATTATCCCCGCGGTTTTGAGGCGGCAGCAGTGCAAACGTTGGCCGTTCTGAATTACGCCAAAAGTTTGCCCTATGTCGATGGCTCACGCGGGCTGCTGGTTGGCCAATCGTTTGGTGGTGCAACGTCGATCGCGCTGGCGGCAAAAAATCTGGATGGTGTGAAGGGGGCGATCAACTTTGCGGGCGGCAGCGGCGGCAATCCCATTGGGCGGCCCGAGAACCCATGCTCGCCGGCGTCATTGGCTCGAACTTACGCCGAGTATGGCAAGGCGGCAAAAACGCCGACGCAGTGGCTGTACAGCGAAAACGACAAATACTGGGGCAAGCAACTTCCGCGTGAGTGGTTTGAGGGCTTCGTCAAACAGGGTGGAGACGCCCAGTTCGTGCAGTTGCCGCCGAACGGCAAAGATGGACACAGTAGCTTTACCGCCAATCCGGCTGCGTGGAAGCCACATGTGGAAATGTTTTTGAAATTGCTCGGGTTTGCGGATTAACGTTTACCGCCATCCCACAAATTCACACATGCTTTTCAACCCAATCCGCGATGTAGTCAATCCCCACCTGCCGGTTATCTGCCTGCGCGTGGTAGTGCCCGCCATCTTCGGCGTTGAGGATTTTCAGTTGCTTGTCTTTGGAGGCGATGGCGTCGAAGAGTTTGGGCGCGTTGGCGACGGGCACCACGGTATCTTCGCCCGCGTGGACGATAATGAAGGGGCAGGTGATTTTTTCGGCGACACCGGCGAGTGAAAACTGTTTCGCTTTTTCGAGGGCGGCTTCGGCGTCGTCGATGCAGCCCATAATCCAGCGGAAGTGAAAAGCACTTTGCGGTGTACCCTTGGGGTCGGCGTCTTGTCTGCGTTTGATGTCGCGTTGCCAGCCGTGCAAATCCCAATGCAGGGCGCTCATGGCGATGCCGCCGCAGTAGCGCTTCTCGAAGGCAGCGACACGCGCGGCGTAATAGCCGCCAAAGCTGTAGCCCATGACGAAGACTTTGGCGGCATCGACATCCTCGCGCGCCGCCACGTAATCGTAGGCCGCCGTTCCCGCGACTTCGTAGTCATGGCGTGCGTAGAGTTCGCGCAGGCGCAGTGACTCGCCCTGGCCGGGGCCGTCGATGGCGAGCGTGTTCCAGCCGCGCGCGGCAAATTCGAGGCCGGCGAACAGCACGCTCATTTCCTTGCAGTTGTCCATGCCGTTGAACACGACGATGGTGGGGGCGCGCGCGGCGTTCGTATTCAGCGCCTTCATGAAAAACGCCGGTAAAGACTTGCCCTCGAACGGCACCTCTACGCGCGCCACGTTCTGATGCCGCCGCAGGATGCCTTTGGTCTGGCAGTCGATGGCCATGCGGCCCATTTCGCGTTTATCCGGGCCGGGGTAAATAAAGCGCTCGGCAGTGAAGTAATACATGCCCGCGCGCAGAAAATAATTGCCTGCGCTCATACGATGGCCGGCAGCTTCAAGTAAGTCCGCGCGAGCGTGCAGGCGCCTGCCCATTGCGCGCCATTCTTCCCACCACGCGTGCGGTTCGCTTTGACGGGCGCGCAGCTTTTCGCAGACTTGATCGATTTCGCCCAGCGCTACCGCACCATATGGGGCCATGCCCTTGGTGACGAGGATGGCGTTGGACCATAAGCCGTTGCCCGGAATGTGGTCAATCCACGGGCCGTTGGTGGATTGCGCTATGGTCACTGTAAGTATTTGTTTTTATTGAATATTTTTAAAATGTCTACTGTGCTTCAATCTTGACCAGAAAATTTGTCCCGCGTACGCCGATTTCGCCGGTTGGTGTTTTCAGCGACACGGCGTCAGGTTTGAGTTTGGCGATCACGCCGGACACCACGTTTAGCGTGCCTTTGCTCATGCTCGCGGCGAATTTCAGATCGCCTTTGGCGGGTGCGTAGAGGTATTCGTCCACCGTGACTTCGGTGTCCGGGCCGAACGACATCACCTGATTGTCCTTGAAGGTGATGCCCATGGCACCTTTGAGGCCGGTTTTCAGTACGCTATTCACGTGCACAGGTGTGCCCGGCACGGCCTTCACGGTTTTGCCCGCGCTGGTCACGCTGGCATCGCCGTTGACGGTTTTGACGAAGCCGATGGCGGTCTGCGCCGACGCCGTGCCTCCAAGCGTTGCTGCTGCCAGGGCCGTTGCCAGTGCCATTTTGATCCATGATTTCATCTCGGACTCCTGTGCTTTGAATGAATAAAACGTCAACCGCGCCCAATTCAGTATAGCCGGGCGCTGGGAGCGTTCCCGGCCACATTTGTGACTAACTCGAAAAATCTGCACGGCGAAGCGGTAAAAATGCCGGGTGGCCGTGCCGCATATCATGAAAAGGCATCGTCATCGAATGGAAATTTCAACGCGGCGGTTTTTGGGTTCAGCAGTATTATCCGGCGTGGGCACCAGCAAATTGCGTTCACCATGCGAGGTGACGGTGATCTCGGCGACATCCAGTCCTGCGCCGGTCATCAGCTTTGCGATGGCTTGTGCGCGTTGCAGGCCGAGCTTTTCGTTGGAATCGTTGTCGCCTTCGGTGTCGGTGTGGCCGATCACCGATACATCGGCTGCCGGGCGGCGCTTCGCCGCCTCGACAATCTGCGGAATCAATGCCTGAGATGCTGTGGTCAGCTTTGCGCCGCCAGTTTCAAAGTAGAGCAGGAAGGACACTGGAAGCACCGGGCGTGCTGCCAGTGCATCGCCGAAGTCCTGCCGGATGCGGCTTTCTTCCACGGCAAAGGCGCTGCCGCCGTCAAGACGCGCACCGTGCGCCTGACGGTCCACCAGCACCGTTCCCTTGGCACCTTTCACGGTAATCGCGCCGACACCACCGTCTACGTTATCGAGCAGGACGACGTAGGAGCGCAGCGGTGCTTCCGCGGGCGGCGGCGGTGGCGGCGTGGCACAGCCGGCCAGCCACGACAGTGCGGTACCCAGCCCCAACGCGGCGTAGGAATATTTTTGGGACATTTAAAATAATCCTTTTAAAACAATTAGTTACGTTATTTCTCATCTAGCTTGATCTGGTCGTCAACTGCACCGGCGCGCAAGCGCGCAAGATGAAACGCCACCAGTGTATCGCCCGCCCGCTCGCGCGCCAATGATTCAAACGCGGCTTGCGCTTGTGGGGACCCATTTTGCAGCTGTTCGAATGCGGCATCGTAAGCAGTGTCGCGCGTGGCAGGCGGCTGAGTCGTCGCGGCCAGCGGTTCATGTACCAGCAGCGCCTGCGTTTTGCCCTTCACCACCAGACGGCCGATCGCGCGCGTAGCCGCATCGGCTACGCCGTCGAGTGTGGCTTGCGACACGCACACTGTGGTACCCAGATATTTGTTCGCGCCTTCCAGCCGCGCAGCGGTGTTGACCGGATCACCCAGCGCGCGGTAGTCAAACATGGTCGACCCGCCGAAATTGCCGACGATGACATCGCCCGTGTGCACACCGATGCGTGTCTTGCCGAACGGCGTGCCTTTGGCGGAGAGGTCAGCACTCTACTGGCTGGCAAACGCGTGCATTTCCAGTGCGCATTTATAGGCACGCTCGCGGTGATCGGGTTGCGCCACCGGGGCCGAGAACATGATCGCCACCGCGTCACCGACGATGCGGTCGAGCGTGCCGCCGCTGGCAAAGGCAATCGAGACCATACGGTCGAGGTACGCGTTGAGCAATGCCACGGCTTCGCCAGGATCCATTTTTTCCATCAGGCCGGTGAAGTCTTCCAGATCGGTGAACACAAAGCTGCACTCCTGCCGCCGTCCACCCAGTTCAAGCTGGCCGGGGTTGTTGACCAGATGTTCCACGCGGTTGGGCGAGACGTAGCGTGAAAACGCGTCACGCACCCAGCGGTGTTCCCGCTCGCTGCTGACGTGCCGCGCCACGCTGCCCACCAGAAAGGTAATCAGCAGCGTGAGCCCCGGCATCACAGGGTCGAGCAACAGGCCCTCGCGCGTAAACGCCAGCCATGCGCCGAGGCCCATGCCACCGAGCACGACGGCGGTGACCACGGCCGACACCAGCGCGCGCGTTGAGAGTGCCACCACGCCAATGACAAAGCCGCCGAAGACAATCAGCAGCGCTTCGATAGTGCGAGAGTGTGATGCGCGCGACAGATATTTGCCCGCGCGCATCTGTTCCAGCACCTGCGCGTGTGCTTCAACGCCGGGCATGATCGCGCCCAGCGGGTTCGAGCGCAGATCGCGCAACCCCAGCGCTGAAGTGCCGATCAGCACAATGTGCTCGTCGAGACTGGCTGTCGGATAGTTTCCGCCGAGCACCTGCCATGCCGGAATGTAGCGTTCGGCCACCGGGCGCGTGTAGTACACCCAGACTTCGCCTTGTGCGGTGACCATTACGGTGACGTTGGCGACGCGAACGCTTTGCAGCCCGAGGCCCGCTTGCGGTGAGGTGGCAACGTTAAAATTGCGCTGTTTGCGGCTGATGCGCAGCAGTTCGGCGGACAACGACGGCGCCACCGTGCCGCGCGGCTCGGCTTCACATGCCGCGATCCGCGCTTGCGGCGTTGGGCCAGCCAGACCGGGATCACACAGCCGCATCAGCAACGGTACGCGCCGTACCACGCTGTCGGTGTCGGCAAAAAAAGTAAAGGCGCCGACTCCCGCTGCTGCCTGTTCCAGCAGCGCAAGCGGCACATCTGCACCGGTAATCGCGTGAAGATGGGGCAGCGCGGGGGGCCGGAGTACACTTCGCGCGAGGGTTTCGCAGGTTGCCGCGTTTGCGTGCCGTCGCGCTTGCCGGCAAAACCCAGCACCACGCGGCCGCCCCGCAGTGCTTCGGCCATCACCTGATCGTGATCGGGCAGGCGCAGCAGCTGGTCGCGCATGTCAGCCGCAAGATTCCACTGCGCCGCCATGGCTTGGGGCGAGGTGCGATCGGGCTCGGCGAACATCATATCGAAGCCGATGGCGGCGGCGCCGGCCTCCTGCAGTTTGCGTATCAGATCGGCCATCTGCGTGCGTGGCCACGGCCACTGACCGATGCGTTTCAGGCTTTCGTCATCGATATCGACGATACGCACGCGCATGTCTTCATAGGCGCGCGGCTGCCAGCGCTGATACTGATCAAACACGGCGTTTCGCACCACCTGCACCGGCAATGGATCGAGGCGGTAGAGCAGCACGCCGGCAATGACTGCTGCCAGCGTGGCAAGCTGGCCCAGCGTGATGAACTTCAGCCAGCGCATGAGGCGGCGAGTGGCGTGGCGTGGCTCGCGGCTGCCGCTCGTCTTAGTGCCTAAGCAGCAGGCAGCAGGGCGAGCAACGCGTCTCTGCGCGAAATAGCCAGCTTCGCGCAGGCCTCAATCAGCGCCCGCACCATTGTTTTGTCCAGACCGGAGAGAGAGGCTTGCGGCGTTTGCTCAACAGCGAACATGCGCTTGGCTTCGGGCAGAGCGCGTGCCGCACCGTCGTTGCCCAGACTGCGGTACACCCAGGCCGTCAGGGGCGACGCGGTGAGGTCGCTGGAGGATTCCTTCGAGCGGCCCTTGTCGAGCACGGACAGCAGTTGCGCATCGAGCAGCGAATCGTCAATCGCGGGCGACGGCAGAAAATCTTCGACGCGATCAGGGCGCCCGTAATTGCTACGGATGTCCCCGAGCATCATTGACACCGGACAATCGCCACCCGTGGCCTGCGCCAGCGCCTCGACCACGGAAATGCTGACGATTTTCATGCGCAGATACCTGGTGGCGAATTCAAGATTGCGCGCCGCGGCGGCATCCAGCGCGGCGTGCGCCCCGGCATCGGGTGTGTTGTTGTAGTCGCGGAATACGCTGCCGGGGTTGAGCGAGCCGAGAAAGCCTTCCATGCGCGACAGGGAGACGCGGTAATCACGCACAGAGTAAATGCCTACCGCCGCCAGCGGCGCATTGGATTCCTCGATCAACAGCCAGGTGGTCGACAAAAAAACTGCCGGGTCAGTCTCAGAGAAACTCGATACGTCTTTGTTGGCGAGCAGCGTGGCATCTTTCACCACGCAGTCAACTTCGATTTCGTCGGCCGGCTGGCCCATGGTTGTCCGCACTTCGCGCACGCGCTCGGCCAGTACCTCGGACGGGCTGCGGCCAGCGGCGTTGTTCACGCGAAACGGAATGGTCGCTTCGATGCAGGCGACAATGGCGATCAGATCCTTCAACGGCAAGTAAGGTTCCAGCGTACGCACCGCCACCACCGCGCTCAGGAATTCGTTCATGCCACCATAGAGCGCCAGCGGCTGACCGGCCTTGACGCCGAAAAGGCCGTGCAGATCGTATAGCCGTCATCGCGCGTCTCCATGGCGCGGATTTCCACGCGGTCGCGTTCGGCACGCACCACGCGCCGCAGCAATGTGTCGGCGCTTTTTGGAAAACCGCCGTCGAGCTGGTAATACACGATGTCGTGAAACAGGGTCGCCAGCACCTGCCGCGCGTTCATGCCCTCGCACATCTCAAAAATATGTGCGGATGTGTGGTAGGCGCGGCGTCCGTGATCCATGGAATGCTGCACCAGCATGGCCATGCGTTCGACATCGGCAACGGGCACGTTGACGGACAGTGCCGCGAAAGCATCGGAAAACAGACTAATGAAGCGATTTACGGTGGCGATGACCATCTCGGGCGATCCTGAGTTTATAGCGCTGCCTTTTTACACCAAATCGACCGTATTCGTCACCACCCGCAAGGCGCTTTTTCGCGCGCTGGGGCTAATTGCGGGTACGTCGGGGGCATGCAGACTTGGAAATGGCCATCGGATGAGCGCCGAGAGTGTGATAGATTGGCGGCGCTGCAGGTTCGTCAGCAACTGTTATTGAAATGCTTCAATGTCCCGTCAATTGACGCAGGCCGGCCTGTGCGCTCCGCGCGTTACCCGATAACCCGCCGCCGTGCGCTGCACGCGCTGGCCGCATCCGCTATAGCCACCACCATGCCTGCTCCGAATGCGCAACAACCCCTGGCCCGGCCCGCAGCGCTGATTCAGCGGCGCATTCCCAAGTCAAAAAGTGGAGACTCGCTGCCGGTCGTTGGCATCGGCACCTATCAGACCTTTGACGTCGGCACGAATGCGACCCATGCCGCAGAACGGACGGAACTGAAACAGGTGCTGCTGGATTTTGCCGCTGCTGGCGGCACGGTGCTGGATTCTTCGCCCATGTACGGCGAGGCCGAGCGCGTGGTGGGCGACTTGACGCATGAACTGGGCAATCGCGAGAAGTACTTCTTCGCCACCAAGGTCTGGATCAGCGGCCAGCAGGCGGGCGTGCGGCAGATGGAGCAATCGTTGAAGCTCATGCGTAGCGCGCGCCTGGATTTGATGCAAATTCACAACCTGCTCGATCTCGACGTCCACACGCGCACGCTGCGCGACTGGAAAGCCAGCGGCAAGATTCGCTACATGGGCATCACGCACTACCATGCCGGCGCGCATGCTGAATTAGAAAAGTTAATAAAAACAAATACTTACGATACAGTGCAGTTTAACTACTCGATGGTGGAACGTGAGGCTGAAGCGCGTTTGCTGCCGGCGTGTGCGGATGCGGGCGTTGCCGTCATCATCAACCGGCCGTTCGCGCAGGCGAATCTGTTTGGGCGTGTGAAGGGCAAACCCCTGCCGACGTGGTGCGCCGATTTCGATTGCGATTCGTGGGCGCAGTTTTTCCTGAAATATCTGCTGGGCCATCCGGCGGTGACTTGCGTGATTCCCGGCACACGGCGTGTCGCGCACCTGGCAGACAATCTGCGCGCGGGCACGGGGCGCTTACCCGATGCGGCGCAACGCAAGCGCATGCTGGAAGTTTTTCAGTCGCTGTAGTGATTGCACGAAGCATGCGCCCGGCGTATGGTTGCGGGCGTTTTAACAATCTCTTTTTCGGTTCTTTCCCGCAATTTTCCCGCAAACAAGGAGCCTGTCATGTTCAAGCTGAAATCCGTGACTCAAATTTCCGCCGCGTTGGCGCTGTGCGCAACGGCGGGCTTGTCCCAAGCGCAATCCTACGGCGCCGACATCGGTGTCGAGGCGGCGCGCAAAGTGGCCGCCGCCACCGTCGCTGAGTGTGCAAAAAACAGTTGGCGCATCGCGGTGGCCGTAGTCGATACCCACGGCGATCTGGTGTTCTTCGAGAAAATGGACGACACGCAAATCGTCAGTGTGGCTATCGCGCAGGCCAAGGCTAAGGCTGCCGCGACGTACCGCCGGCCGACGCGCGTGTTCGCCGACGCCATCGGCAAGGGCGCCACGCCGTTGCTGACGTTGCCCGGTGCGATTGCCTCGCCCGGCGGCATACCGCTGGTGGTAGGCGGCAAGATTATCGGCGCGGTGGGCGTCAGTGGCGTCACCGGTGATCAGGACGAGCAATGCGGTAAGGCCGGGGCGAGCGCACTTTAAGAATCCAAACCGGCAATTATCACTTCGCAAACAAGGCCCGCAGGATGTATCCTGTGGGCCTTGTTTTTCTCCGGTTGGTTGAATGGCGAATTGGAATTCTGTTACGCGGTTGGCGGTGTTGCTGCTGGCATTGCTGCTGCTGCCGGGCTGCAGCGCGGTGCGCGTGGTCTATAACCAGGCTGACAATCTGCTGGCGTGGATGGCGCAGGACTATTTTGATTTCGAGCCATTGCAAAAGCAGGAATTCAATACCCGGCTCGACGCGCTGCTCGCCTGGCATCGCGCGGATCAACTGCCCGACTACGCGCGCTTTCTGGGCGAGATCAAACAACGCACCGAACGCGCTGCCACTCGCGAGGATGCGTTGTGGTTGATCGAAGGGGTGAAGGCGCGTTACCGTGTGCTGGCGGGCAGGGGATCTTCGGACGCGGTGGAAATTCTGGCGGGGCTGACACCGGACAACATCAAGGCGGCGCAAAAACAGTTTGAGAAGGTCAACAAGAAATTCTCCGATGAACACAAACTGGGTGGCACGCAGGACGACCGTCGCCGCGCGCGGCTGGAGCGCACGCTAAAGCGCATCCGCGAATGGACGGGGCCGCTGACGCCAGCGCAGGAGGCGCGCATCACGGCGCTGAACGATACGATTCCCTATACCGATCAGCTGCGCCAGCAGGATCGTCAGCGGCGGCAGAAAGAGTTTCTCGCCCTGCTCGAGCAGCGGGGCAACAAGGCTGAATTCGCGCGTGTGCTGCGCCCGTGGCTCTCCGATTGGGAAGCCGGCCGGCCCGCCGCGCTACAGGCGGCGCTGGAAGAAGGCTACGAAAAACGCATTGCGCTGTATCTCGACGTCGAGCGCTCGCTGACGCCGCAACAGCGCGCGCACATGCAGCGAAAGTTGGCCGGCTAGATCGAAGACATCGGTGCGCTGACCGCGAAGCGCGTCGCGGCAAATTAAAAACCTATATAAAACAAATAGTAATTAGGGCGTTTCGTAACCAAAGTATCCTAGAGGATACCTATGGTTACCAGAGTGAAAACAAGCGGCGGACACACGGTTTTTAGCTGTGCGGCCAACTATTTGAGGGGTCGCAAGTGCTTTTTTTGCGGTTCTTTCAAGGTTAACAAGACCGCGCGCGGTTACGTGA
>SYEN01000124.1 GCA_005800795.1 Burkholderiales bacterium
CCGGCTGTCGGTGCTGTTTATCACACACGACATCGAGGAGTCGATTTTTTTATCGGATCGGGTGTTCGTGATGACCGCGCGGCCTGGCCGTATTAAGGCTGAAATTGCTGTGCCACTGCCGCGTCCGCGCACGCCGGATATGACAGCTTCTACAGAATTCATCACCATGGTGCAGCGGCTGAAGTCCCTGATCCGTGAAGAATCGCTGGCGGCCATGGGTTCCGAACTCAAGGAGGGCGGATTGTCGGGCTTTAGCATGGCAGTGGGGCCGAGCGGCGTAGCAGAAGTGATATGACCATGGCGGCTGATGATTCGAGAATGCCGCTGGCCATTCGAGTGATCAAAGAGTCGGGGCGCCTTGAGCTGGATTGGGCGGATGGGCAAATCACGGGCGTGACGCATTCGGCATTGCGAAAGCATTGCCGATGTGGCGAATGCGTCGCGCGGCGCCGCGTGCATGGCGACATCAGCGTGGTGGCCGGAATACGTGTGGTTGAAGTAACACCCTATGGAGCAAATGCGGTGCGGCTCACGTTCAGCGATGGCCACGGGCGCGGTATCTATCCTTTCGCCTGGCTGCAATACTTGAGCACGCAACCGTAATCGTCTGGCCGTCGATCTGCTTGGTTGAGCGCATAAGCGTATTCGACGATAATTAACGGCTTTTCACGGAAATTTTGAGGCAACTTGATAGCACCTGTTAATACAACACCGCAAGGTGGCGAATGGAGTCCGGGAGCGCTTGGGTTCGGCATGCGCTTTGCTGATCTTTACGATCGTGCGGCGCTGGTCAAATTGGACGCGGCCTTTCTGAAGTTTGTGGCGGCCCGTGACGATGTGTTGCATCAGCGTCTGTTGGCGGCCCGGCAGGCACCTGCGGCGCTGGCCGTCAAGGCGGAATCGGAGTTATTGCTGTCGCTGACGTCGCATGTTGAAGCGTTTGTGGCGGATTTGTTCGGCATCGCGGTTGAAGTGGATGCCTTGACTGCGCGTCATCTTGAGCTATCGCCGATCTACAGCGTCAAGCGCCTGTTTGTTCAGCGCAAGGCCGCCAACAAATTCAAGGGGGATGGCGCTGCGCAACTGGATGGTGCTGCGCTTGCTGCACAACTGGAACCTTTGCTCGGCGGTGCGCTGACCGAGCTGGGTTTTGCGCAAAAAGTGCTGGAATGGCAAAAAGACGAAGTGGCCAATACCGCTCAATTGGACGTGGCGTTGCAATACGCTGCGTGGGCGCTGCTGACCGAAGCCGGCCGCAAAAAGCATCTGGATGGCGTGTTGTTCAAGGCGCCGCACAAGCTGGATATGCAGCATCTGGTGCCGTCGGCGGTAGAGTCATCGAAGGGCTATACGACGCATACGTTTCCCGTCGCAAAGCTGCGCCGTCGCGAGGGTTTCAAGCTCACTGACCCAGGCACCGGCCTCAAGGGTGCGCTGGATCACGCGAACTACTGCATCTGGTGCCACGAGCAGGGCAAGGATTCCTGCTCCAAGGGGCTGCTCGAAAAAGGTGCGAGCGGGCATGGCACGGCATCGTTCAAGAAAAGCCCGTTCGGCGTGACGCTCGCGGGCTGCCCGCTGGAAGAAAAAATTTCCGAGTTCCACAAGGCCAAGACCGAGGGTTACGCCATCGGCGCTCTGGCTATTATTACGGTGGATAACCCGATGGCGGCAGCTACCGGGCATCGCATCTGCAACGATTGCATGAAGGCCTGCATTTATCAAAAGCAGGAGCCGGTGGATATTCCGCAGGCGGAGACGCGCACGTTGAAAGACGTGCTGGAGCTGCCGTGGGGCTTTGAGATTTACAGTCTGTTGACGCGCTGGAATCCGCTGAACTTGCGCAAACCATTTCCGCAGGCGCCCAGCGGCAAGCGCGTGTTGATCGCGGGTATGGGGCCGGCGGGGTTTTCGCTGGCGCATTATCTGATGAACGATGGGCACACAGTGGTGGGCATTGATGGTCTGAAAATCGAACCGCTGCCGGCAAAGTTCTCCGGTGTTGATGCCAACGGTCAGCGCGTGCCGTTTACGCCAATACGTGATGTGCGTGAGCTGTACGAGAATCTTGACGAACGCGTGATGGCGGGTTTTGGTGGCGTGGCGGAATATGGCATCACCGTGCGCTGGGATAAAAACTTCTTAAAAATCATCAGGTTACTGTTGGAGCGCCGCGAGCAGTTTGCGCTCTTTGGCGGCGTGCGTTTTGGCGGCACGGTGACGGCTGATGAAGCGTTTGCGATGGGCTTTGATCACATCGCTCTGGCGATTGGTGCGGGGCGGCCAACCGTGCTGGATATGCCGAACGGACTCGCGCGCGGCGAGCGTACCGCGTCGGATTTCCTGATGGCGTTACAACTCACGGGTGCGGCGCGTACCGATTCCATTGCCAACATGCAGTTGCGCTTGCCGGTGGTGGTGGTCGGCGGTGGTTTGACGGCCATCGATACGGCTACGGAGTCGCTGGCGTATTACCCGTTACAGGTCGAAAAGTTTTTGAAGCGCTACGAAGCGATGGCGCGCGAGCACGGTGAAATGGCCGCGCGGCTGGCGTGGAACGAGGAAGAGCGCATCATCGCAGATGAATTTCTGACGCACGCGCGCGCCCTGCGTGATGAGCAGGCGAGAGCGACTGCCGAGGGGCGCGAGGCACGCATCGTTGAACTGCTGCAATCGTGGGGCGGCGCGACCATTGCCTATCGCAAGCGCCTGGTGGATAGCCCCTCGTACACCTTGAATCACGAAGAGGTGCACAAGGCGCTGGAAGAAGGCATCACGTTTGCCGAAGGGTTGACGCCGACCGGCGTCGAGGTTGACCCATACGGCCATGCGTGTGCGTTGAAGGTGAAGGCCGGTGATACGGAAATCATCATGCCTGCACGTACGGTGTTGATCGCGGCGGGCACGCAACCCAACACCGTGCTGGCGCGTGAGGATGCTGCCAACTTCAAACTTGATGGCCGTTATTTTCAGGCAGTGGATGCCGCAGGTAATCCGGTGAGCGCTGAAAAGGCCATTTCAAAACCCAATGAAATCAATGTGTTGCTGTCGCGTCGTGCTGATGGCCGCTGCGTCAGTTATTTTGGCGACGTGCATCCGTCGTTCTTCGGCAACGTGGTCAAGGCCATAGGCAGCGCGAAGCAGGGGCATCCGGTGGTGAGCAAGGCTTTGGAAGGCGTAAAGCCCGCTTCGGCATTGAGCGACGGTGAACTTCTCGCGCGCTTTAACGACGACCTGCGCGCCACGGTGCATGAAGTCAAACGCCTGACGCCGATGATTGTGGAAGTGGTAGTGCGCGCGCCGCTGGCTGCGCGGCGTTTTCAGCCCGGCCAGTTTTACCGGCTGCAAAATTTTGAGTCGTCCGCGATCCAGACGGAGGATACCTTGCTCGGCATGGAAGGTCTGGCGCTTACAGGCGCGTGGGTGGATCGTGATCGCGGTTTGATTTCGACCATTGTGCTGGAAATGGGCGGCTCCAGCGATTTGTGCCTGCTGTTGAAACCCGGTGAGCTGGTGATTCTGATGGGGCCGACCGGCACGCCGACGGAAATTCCGGACAACGAAACTGTCGCGCTGGTGGGGGGCGGGCTCGGCAACGCGGTGCTATTTTCGATCGGCCAGGCGATGCGCAAAGCGGGAAGCCGTGTGTTGTATTTCGCCGGCTACAAGAAAATGATCGACCGCTACAAGATCGAGGAAATCGAAGCGGCTGCCGATGTAGTGGTGTGGTGCTGCGACGAAGAGCCGGGCTTCACCCCCACGCGTGCGCAAGACAAAACCTTTGTCGGCAACATCGTGCAATGCATGCACGCTTATGCGACCGGCGAGCTTGGCGGGCAGCCACTGCCGCTGAAAGAGGCCGATCGGATCATCGCCATAGGTTCGGATCGCATGATGGCGGCGGTGGCGCGCGCGCGTCACGAGTTGTTAAAGCCCTTCGTGAAGCCGCATCATTTTGCCATTGGCTCGATCAACTCGCCGATGCAATGCATGATGAAGGAAATCTGTGCGCAGTGTTTGCAGCCGCATGTCGATCCGGCGACGGGTAAGACGAGCTATGTGTTCTCGTGTTTTAATCAGGATCAGCCGCTCGACAGCGTCGATTGGAACGGGCTGAATCAGCGCCTGCGGCAGAATTCCGTGCAGGAAAAGTTAAGCGCTGAGTGGCTGGATCATTGTTTGATCAAGTCCCGCGCGCGCGAGATGCAGCGGATATAACGAACGATCCGAAGAAATATCGTAAGTATTTGTTTTGGTAATTAGGGCGTTTCGTAACCAAAGTATCCTAGAGGATACCTATGGTTACCAGAGTGAAAACAAGCGGCGGACACACGGTTTTTAGCTGTGCGGCCAACTATTTGAGGGGTCGCAAGTGCTTTTTTTGCGGTTCCTTCAAAGTCAACAAGACAGCGCGAGGTTACGTGAAGTGCCGTAGTTGCGGCAAGCAAAAGAGCCTTTCTCGCCTGCGCCGGGAAATCGCCATTCTGACCGGGTTTTATCAGCGCCAACCCGCCTATCGCCTGGCCAGCGATCTTCAGGTGGATGTCAAAGTGGTC
>SYEN01000125.1 GCA_005800795.1 Burkholderiales bacterium
GTTCGACACCACGGGGATGAAAACGCGCAACCACATAGGGCTGCAAAGCATATTGTGGAGCACGAACTTCCCGCAGGGCACGTCCACTTGGCCGGAAAGCCGCCGCGCAATAGAACGCTGCTTCGAGGGCGTGCCCGCAAATGAACGCCGCCAGGTGCTGGTGGATAATACCGCCAAACTTTACAAGCTGGGCTGAGCGCCGATGGCTGCGCCGGCACTGCTCCAGGGCATTAAGATACTGACACTGGAGCAGGTTCACGCCTTGCCGTGGGGCACAGCGTTTCTTGCGGATATGGGGGCGCAGGTGATCCGCGTCGAGAGCGCGGGGCACCTGCAGGATCGAAAGGCCGGGCCTTTCCCCAGTGGCAAGCCCGGTGACGAGTGGTGGAATGAAGGCGGCAACCTCGCCTACTTTGGCACGCGCAACAAGCAAAGCCTGTGCATGGATGTAACGCATCCCGCGGGGAAGGAAATTTTTCTCAAGATGGTGAGGCAGTGCGACATCGTCACCGACAATTTTCGGCCCGGCACGATGCGTCGCTACGGTTTCGATCACGACAGTCTGGCGGCGATCAACCCGCGCATCATTACCCTGAGCAGCACTGCCTTCGGCCACAGTGGGCCTTGGAGCAAGGCCGGTTCGCGCGCGCGCACCATCGACGCGATGTGTGGCATGTCAGCGTTGACCGGCTACGAAGGCGGCCCGTCGCTGCGCGCAAGCAACAACTATATGGATCACTCTACCGGCAACAACGTGGCTTACGCTTTGTTGCTGGCGCTGTATCGCCGCAACAAGACCGGCAAGGGGATGCGTATTGATCTCACCATGCAGGAGACCGGTGTATCGTGCATCGGCCCTGCGATCCTCGAAACGCAGCATGGCATCACGCGCCCGCGACTGGGCTGCGCGCATTTGTGGAAGGCGCCGCATAACGTATATGCGTGTGCGGGCAACGACCGCTGGATTGCCATCGCGGTGGCGAGTGACAGCGAATGGGCGGCGCTAAAGCAGGCGATGGGCAACCCGGCATGGGCGCAGGACGCCCGCTTTGATAAAAGCGAAAGCCGCTGGCAGCATCGTCATGATCTCGACAACCAGTTGGCTGCGTGGACCACGACGCAGGACGACAAGGCATTGATGGCTTTGTTGCAAAAGCATGGTGTTTGCGCCGGCGCGGTGTTGACTGCAGCCGATCTGGTGCAAGACCCGCATCTGCGGCAACGCGGCTTTTTGCAGGATTACGACCGCGAAGGTACGCCCACGGTTGGCGTTCGCACCTATGCGGGACGCCCTTTCAGCGTGCCGGGTGTGTCCATGAGCATCCGCCACACCGCAAAAATGGGCGAGCATAATAGCGCCGTGTTGCAGCAGGTTGCAGGATTATCGCCCGGCGAGATTACGGCATTGGCGGAGCAGAACGTCATCTACACCCGGCCTCGCGCTGGCGAGAAAGCGCCGTAAATGCAAGCGGACGTGAGCGGCATACTTGCCGGGGTAAAAGTGCTGGAGCTGACGCACGCGCCCTCGGGGGCATTCTGCGCCAAGCTGCTGGCCGATCAGGGCGCCGACACGGTCAAGGTGGAACCACCGGGCTGGGGAGATCCGTTGCGCCGCGAGCCGCCTTTTATCGGTGGCGAGCCGCATCCCGAGCGTAGCACGGCATTTCTGGCGCTGAATACCAACAAGCGTGGCATCACGCTGGACGTGGCTCAGGCCGCCGGGCGCGAGTTATTTCTCAAGCTGGCGGCTACTGCCGATGTGATGATTGAAAGTTATCCGCCTGGGCATTTGAATGACCTGAAGCTGGGCTACGAGGCACTGAAAGCCGCGAACCCCAAGCTGATTCTGCTGTCGATTACCTACTTCGGACAAAGCGGCCCGTATGCCCACTTCAATGGAGATGACCTGATTGCGCAGGCTACGGGCGGTTTTCTCTATGCGGTAACCGGTTCCACCCACAAGCCGCCGATGGGCACGGCGCTGCAACAGATGGAGCAAACTGCAGGCCGTAACGGCGTTATCGCCATCATGGCCGCGCTGATGCAACGCGAACAGGCGGGCGCGGGTTGCCACATCGATCTATCGGTTCAGGAAGCAGCGATTGCCACACCGTCCGGCTTGCTGCATCCCTACAGCTTTACCGGCCGCAATCCGCGGCGGGGCAGTGGCGACACCAACGTGATGGACGGTATGCATTTGCCGACGCGCGAAGGCGAAGTCACGCTCACCACCGCCGGCACTGGCGGCCGGCCGATGGAAGTGTGGTCGGAATTCATCGGCGAGCCGCGCTTGCTCGACCCCAAGTTTGCCACGCGGTTGTCGCGTCAGGAACATTGGGAAGAACTGCGCGATCTGGTCGCGCCCAAACTCAAGGAATGGAACAACCTTGATCTGATGCGCGAGACCATGGCGCGCGGCCTGGTTATCGGACTGGTGCAGAGCCCAAAACAAGTGCTGGATTCGCCGCATCTGGCGGAACGCGGATCTTTTGTCGAGCTGGAACACGCTGAGGCGGGTGAACTGAAGTATCCGGGGCCAGGGTTCTTCTTTGACGGCGAAAACCCGATGCAGACCGTGCGCGCCGCACCGTGCTTGGGCGAACACAATGCCGAAATTTACCGTTGCGAGCTCGGTCTATCGAACGATGAACTGAGCCGCCTGTGCGCGGCGCGTGTGATTTAGCCATTGCAGCTACAACAAATTAATTGAATCAACCCAGGGAGTAACCTCATGCCTAAACTGATCCCGGTAGCCGAAGAATTTAACAAACCATTCTGGGACGCCGTCAATGCCAAGCGCCTGGTGTTGCAGCACTGCGGCGCGTGCAACAAATTGCAGTATCCGCCGCAAAAAACCTGTCAGGTGTGCGGCAGCGACGCCAAGCTCACCTGGAAAGAGGTCAAGGGCAAGGGCCATATCGCCACCTACATCGTAATTGAGGATGGGCGCTTGAACCGGCGCATGCCCGATCAGCCGTACAACCTGGCAATGGTGACGCTCGACGAAGACACGACTGTAAATTTTTATTCCAACCTGCCTGGCACGCCGCCGTACAAAGTGCCGGTGGGCGCGGCTGTGGAAGTGACGTTTGAAGAAGTAGCGCCGGGGCAATTGATACACGAGTGGCGCGTGGTCAATTAACACTAACGCTGCGATAAAAAATATTCAATAAAAACAAATACTTACAGTAAATTCGATCAAGGACACATCATGGCAACTCCGACGGATTACAAATGGCGCAGGGACAAAGACGGCTTGGGTGTTTGGAAGCATCGCGGCAAGGTGGCGATCGCGGGCCTCGGGCATTCGCCGGTCGACCGGCGCTGGGACGGCGTGTCGATGGATAAAACGCTGGGCGCCTATTGCATGCTCGCGTGCCAAAAGGCGATGGATGAAGCGGGCCTCACCGCAGATCAGATCGACGGCATCATTTGTTGCGACAGCCACATCGCCGGCCCCAGTGGCGGTTCAGCGTCGAAGTGGGCGCCCCGGCCCTATTTCGATCCGCCGTACGATTCCGAGTTGGGCCTCACCCTGGTAAACGGTGAATGGCTCGCCAAGCAGATGGGCATGAAGAACGTCAAGTTCGCGCCCACCAAGTTGCCCACCATCGGCGAAATCGTCGGCATGGCGGCGCAAGCGGTGGCCGATGGGCTGTGCACCAACTGCCTGATGATTTATCCCTGCGGCACTCTTGAGGGCCGCTATCGCCGCGGCGGCGAAAATGCCGACGACTACGCGCGCGGCGCACGGGCATGGACAGTGCCGTGGGGCAATCACGGCGGCAATGACTTCATCAATATATTTCCGCACAATCAGTATTGCCTCAAGTACGGCGGCAAACACGATGACCTCGCCCCGTACGTGATCAACCAGCACAAAAACGGCATGATGACGCCTTGGGGATTCAACTACAACAACGATGTCCAGCCGATCACCGTCGACGACTATGTGAATTCGCGCTACATCCTGAACCCGTTGCGCATCTGGGATTGCGACCGGCCGGTGCAGGCGGCGACAGCTTATCTGTTCACCACCGCGGATCGCGCCAAGGACATGAAGCAAAAACCGGTCTACGTGCTCAATCACTCGCAACACAATTTCAAGCAGCGCAGCACGCAGCCGGATCTGGAGGAAATAGAAATGTGGACCGACCGCGCGGCCAAGCGCATGTACGAAGGCGCGGGCCTGGGGCCGAAGGACGTTGATATTTTCAATCCGTACGACGGCTACTCGATCATGAGCCAGTTTTTTCTGGAGGCGTACCAGTGGCACGGCGTCAAGCGCGGCGACGCACTGAAATTTTACGCAGGCGATATCAGCGTCAAGGGGCCGCACCCGTTCAATTCCAGCGGTGGCAACCTGGGCACCGGGCGCGTGCGTTCGGCGATGTACACCGACGCCATCCAGCAACTACGCGGCACGGCAGGCGACCGGCAGGTGACCATACGGGCCGAGACCGCGCTGGCAGCATTTACCACGCCGAGCAGCGGTGGGTGGTTGATGCTGGGCAAGCATCCGGGTTAAATCAGGCCTAAAAAAGAGAACAACCTAGCAGCCTGTCGGACTTAGCCGACAATTGTTTATTGAACTTGTCATCGAAGCCAGAGAGTAAACGTTGCTTGATAGGGGCATAGGATACACAGGCGAGGCGAACGAATGACACGATTTGTGACGGTGAATCGAGACA
>SYEN01000126.1 GCA_005800795.1 Burkholderiales bacterium
AGCACCGCGCCCAGCAGACGCTTGCGGTCGCCCGACACCACCAGCTTTTTGTAGATGCCCGAGGCTTCGTCGGTAAACACGTAGTTCAACGCATCCGGCGCGACACCATGTGCGTCGCCAATCGATGCCACATCCACGCCCAGCAGCTTTAACTTGGTGCTCATATCCGCGCCGGGGAAACGCGCTTCGCTTTCGCCCGTGATATGGCGCGCAGTGACCTCCGCCATCTGATAGCCGGGCGCCACCAGCCCATACAAGCGCCCGCTCCATAGCGCACATTCACCCAGTGCGTAGATATCCGGATCGTTGGTCTGGCAGTGATCGTTGACCGCGATACCGCCACGCTCGCCGATGGTCAGCCCCGCCGCCTTCGCCAGTTGATCGCGCGGGCGGATGCCAGCGGAAAACACCACGATATCGGTCTCCAGGGCGCTGCCGTCGGCAAACATCAGCTTGTGACGGTAAGTATCGCCCTTCACGATTTCCTTGGTGGCCTTGGCGGTATGCACCGAAACGCCCAGCGCTTCGATCTTGTGGCGCAACAGCCTGCCGCCCGAATCATCCAGTTGCACCGCCATCAAACGCGGCGCGAACTCCACCACGTGCGTCTTGAGACCGAGGTCTTGCAGCGCCTTGGCCGCTTCCAACCCAAGCAGGCCGCCGCCGATGACCGTGCCGACCTTGGCACTACCCGCTGCCGTGCGTATCGCCTCCAGATCTTCAATCGCGCGATAGACAAAACAGTCCTGCCACTCGGTGCCGGGCACCTTGGGCACAAAGGGGTAAGAACCCGTGGCCAACACCAGTTTGTCATACGGCAGCTCCTGGCCGCGCGCCGAGCGCACTACCTTGTGTTCACGGTCGATGGCCACCGCCTTATCACCAAGACGCAGCGCAATGCCATGCATTTCAAAAAAACCTTCCGGCACCAAGCTTAGATCGGCAGCCGTCTTGCCCGAGAAAAAACTGGTGAGTTGCACGCGGTCATAGGCGGGGCGCTTTTCCGCGCAGAACACCGTGACGTCGACCGGATGAGTATCCGAACGGCTGACCAGTTGCTCCAGAAAACGCTGGCCAATCATGCCGTTGCCGATAACTATGATTTTTTCGGGTTTCATGGCAGCGCTCTGAGGGCTCGCCGCGTAGCGAAGGGACTTGTTGCGGCCACGGTAACGAATGCACATCCTTCGGCGCGATAAGATAATCGTAACTCATTCATTTTATTGACTTTTTTATATCGATCTCGGGTAGTCATATGGAGATAGAGCAAGTACGATGCCAGCCTCAAAAAGGCCTGTTCTACTCTGGCACAAGCTGAAACAAATTTGCTGCGACGCACCACGTCTGTGCGGCATAGCACTCGGCGCACTGCTAAAGAGCGGTGCTCTGCCCCTTTTGAGGCGAGGACGAAATAGCGGTTTGCACTACTTTGGCAGCGTTTCGGTATAGGTATGGCGCTAGTACCGCGCTATCGCCCGCACGCGTCAGCAACCTGCTGCCTTTCACGCACGTTTTTGGCTTGGCTCTACGCGCTCGCTGGCCACAGCCGTAGCGAACTCAACAACTTTTCCGACAACGATCAGCGCAGGGCTTGCCAGCTCAGCATCTTCAACATCCGCCACCACGCGATCCAACCGGCTGATGACGCTGCGCTGGCTGGCTAACGTGCCGTTCTGTATAGCGGCAACCGGCATAGCGGCCGACATGCCCGCATCACGCAATGCGCTGACAATCGCCGCAAGGTTGCCAAGCCCCATATAGATGACCAGTGTGGTGCCGCTATCGGCCAGCGCCTGCCAATTCAGTCCGGCACTGTGTGGCGAACTCAGTGCAGTATGTCCCGTAATGAATGTCACGCCCTTGCTCAGACCGCGATGCGTTACCGGTATGCCGAGCGCCGCGGGTACGCCCAGACCCGCGCTAATGCCATTGACCACTTCGACTTCAACCCCCCCGCGCACAGGGCTTCGACTTCTTCGCCGCCGCGCCCAAACACATAGGGATCGCCACCCTTCACGCGCGCGACCGTCAAGCCCTCGCGCGCAAGTTGCAGCATTTTACGTTCGATAAAAGCCTGCGGCGTGGAGCGGCAACCACCGCGCTTGCCAACCTCTATCACGCGCACGTTTGCCTTGGCGAATTGCAAGACCTCGCGATTGACCAATTCGTCGATCAGCACGACGTCCGCAGTGCCCAAAGCGCGCACGGCTTTTAACGTGAGCAACTCCACGTCACCCGGCCCCGCGCCGATCAGCCAGACTTTGCCGTGCATGACATCAACTCAATGCGCGTTGGGCAACACCCCGACCTGCGGCATATGGGCCAGACCCGTTTCACGCGCGTGCTCTTCAAAACCCTTGTTGCGCCAGAAGAACGCACCTGGCATGGTGGTTGGTATCACCAGCACATAGAACAAGGCACGCCCGATCGCCGCCGTCCCCAGAATCACCGCAGCGGTGAAGGCCCACATCGACAAGCCCGCCACACCATCAAGCTGACTCATGCCCAACGCAGCGAGCAGCACGAGGCCAAGGGCAATTCCGCCATTACGTAGCCGATAAGTGTTGCCGAAGGTTGTGCGCTGCACGAGGTGTGATGCCGCACCTTCACCACCCGCATTCCCAAGATCACGCACATGCGCCATGAGGCCCACGCCCTCCAATACCAGTCCTGCGGCCATCAAACCGGCGAGCACGGTCGTCAAACCCGCAAACGATGTGCCCTGCGCTGTCAGCACTGCCGCGTAGACCACGCCCACCACGAGTGCGCCGAGTGTCAGCATCGAACCATAAAAGGAAGCGGCGACTTGCCAGTGATTCCAGAACGGACGCGCCTTGATGCGGTAGATGCGGTTCATCGCATACAGGGCTATTGGCCCCGCCACCACGGCCACCCAGCCTGCCAGTGATTGCAAGCCAGCCACCCACGACGCAGGCAGCACCCAGGTGAAGAGTTGCGGAAACACCGTCAACAGTGTGTAGGCACCCATGGCATTGAAGAACACCGCCACACCCGCCACCTCGCGGCTCACCGGTGAATAACGCAGGTTGTTAAAGGCACGGTAAAAGCGGTGCGGCTTGCCCAGGTGCGACGTGGACAGCGCCAGCGCGAATGTTTCCACGGCCAGAAGCCCAAACAACAAGGCCGCGTGTGTCACGGGATGCGCCGGGTATGACAACACTTCGATCCCTGCCAACGGCGCCAAGAACAACAACAGAAACGCGCCGATCACCGCTTGAGTGATCAAGGTGAACAGCACCAGCGGGTCTTCACGTGAACGCAGTTTGCTGAGATTCCACTCGCGCTTGAGTGGCTTGTCCGCGACCTGCGGCTTGTAGGCGGCCCCGTCATCCTCGTTTTTCTTCACATACACCAGTGGCATGCTGTCGGTGCGGCGCATTTCGCGTGGCAGCTCCTTCGTCTGTTGAAAACGAATGTTGGGGTGGGTGATTTCCGGTGTGGGAAAGCCCGGTATCGCGAGCTTGGTCTGCACGCGGTTTTCCGGCGGCGTTTCGATCACGCCAAAATCCAGCGCGCCGCCCAGGCAAGCCGATACGCACGCGGGCTTCAAGCCCACCTCCAGGCGATCCACGCACATATTGCACTTGGACACCTGCCCCTTGATCGGATCCAACTGCGGTGCGTTGTACGGGCATACCCAGGTGCAATAGCCGCAGCCAAAACAGATGTCCGGGTCTTGCAGCACCGCGCCGTATTCGGCGAACTTGGTGTACGCGCGCGTCGGGCACCCTTTCAAACACACCGGATCGTCACAGTGATTGCACGCCATCGAAATATTGACGCGGCGAAAATCCGGATAGGTGCCGCCTTCGACATAACCCACGGAGCGGAAGCTGATGTGCGCTGGCAGATCGTTTTTTTCGCTGCATGCCGCCTCACACGCGTGACAACCGATGCAGTTGTCGGCCGTAAAGTGAAAGCCATGCTGTTTGTAACGCTCCGGGTTGGTGCTGATGGCATCGGTTCCGTTGATACGCAGGCTTTTGCCGAGCAAATCAGGATTCTCACCCGACAGGTCAATGGCTTTGCCCCATTGATTGATCTGCGCGCCATTCGACTTGGGTAACGCCGAGTACGCTGGTTCATTGGCGCGCGTATTGAAGGCGTGCCCTTCGCTGGAACCGCATGTGCCGCTGCTGCATCCCCCGGAGTTGCCAACTGAGCCGCAGCCGCCCGCAGCTGCGCCACCACCCGGCGGCGCGAGATAGGCTGCACCTTGATTGTCAACCTGAATATTTAACATGCTAGAAGCTCCTCGCGGCAACATTTGCCGCCGCCGCCGCTTGCTGATTCGGCGCAGGCTCAATCTTCACCGAGCACTGCTTGAACGCTGGCTGGCGTGAATACGGATCAAGCAGCCCCAGCGTCAGGCGGTTCACGCATTCGTGGAAATGAAACGGAATAAATACCATGTCGGGCGGCACACGCTGCGTGTGCTGCACCATCACCACTGCGTCACCACGGCGCGAAATCAACCGTGCGTAACTCATATGCGGAATGTTCAATCGCCGCGCTGCGTCTGGGTTCATCTCCATGTACGGCGTGGGGCTGAATTTGTTGACGTTGCCGATCTTGCCGGTGCGTGTGCGGGTGTGAAAATGCTCTACCACGCGTCCGCTATTCAGCCAGAACGGATAGTCTTCGTTGGGTTTTTCGTTGTTGTCGATAAACGGCAGGGCCAGCAGTTTGGCCCTGCCGTCGGGGTGTTGAAACACACCTTCAGTGTAAAGACGCTGGTTGCCCTTGTCCGCGCCATCGGCGCACGGCCACTGGATGCCGCGTTGCGCTTCGATTTTGTCGTGATCCATGCCCGAGTAATCGAGCATGCGGCCCTTGGACAGCGCACGCATTTCCTCGAATACCCCGGCAGACGTCGGCGGGAAATTCATTTTGCGGCCTTGTTCGTAGCGCTTGGCCAACTCGTTAAAAATCCACAAATCTGCCTTGGCATCGCCATGGGGCTCCATCACCTTGCGCACCAGATTGACGCGCCGTTCCGTGTTGGTGAACACACCTTCCTTTTCGCCCCACAAAGCTGCGGGTAAGTAGATATGCGCGTATTGCGTGCTCTCCACGTCGGCGTAGGCATCCTGCACCACCATGAATTCGAGTTTTTGCAGCGTCTTGCGGATACGCGGCGTGTTGGGCATCGAGGTCAGCGGATTGGTGGCGACGAGCCACAGCGCCTTGATCTGCCCGGTTTCTATCGCCGGGAAAATATCGGTCATGAACATGCCGCGCTGTTTGGGGAAAAAATCCGCATCCACGCCCCAGAACTTGGCGATCGTTTCGCGATCCTTTTCCTTTTCCAGCACGCGATAACCCGGCAGCCCGGAGCACGACGACCATTCGCGCGTGCCCATGGCGTTGCACTGGCCGGTGATCGACAGACTGGTGCTGCCGGGCTTGCCGATGTTGCCGGTGATCAGATTCAGATTGTTGATTGCGGCCACGCCGTCCGAACCATGTGTGCTTTGATTGATGCCCATGGTCCAGATCGACATCGCCGCCCCCGCTTTGGCATAGAGCCGTGCGACATGGCGGATGGTGTCTTCGTCAATGCCGCAGATGCGGGCTGCCGTAGTGGGATCGTACTGCGCCACCAGTGCGGAGAATTCGTCGTAGCCGCTGGTGTGCGCATTGATATAGGCGCGATCCACCAGGTCTTCTTTCAAAATCACATGCGCAAGGCTGTTGAGCAGCACCAGGTCGGTGCCCGGCTTTACTGGCAGGTGGATGTCCGCCATCTGCGCAAACATGGTGACGCGCGGATCAACCACGATCACCGGGAACTTGCGCTTTTCCAGCGCCATTTTCAGACGCCAGAAAATAATCGGGTGTTGCTCCGGTAGGTTGGAGCCGAAAGCCATCAAACATTTGGTGTGCTCGAAATCCTCGTAACAGCCCGGCGGGCCATCCGAGCCGAACGAACGCTTGTAGCCCGATACGGCAGACGCCATGCACAGCGTGGTGTTGCCGTCGTAGTTGTTGGTGCCGATCACGCCCCGCGTCAGCTTACCCAGCGTGTAAAACTCCTCGGTAAGAATTTGCCCGGTGGAAACGATGGCCAATGAATCGCGGCCATATCTTTCCTGGATGCGTTTAAATTCGGCGGCAGTGCGATCCAGTGCTGCGTCCCATGACACGGGTGCATAGGCGTCGATGGTTTTGTCACGCATCAGCGGCTGGCTGCCGCGATTGGCGGAATTGAACAGCTCGTGCTCGAAAATGCCCTTAATGCACAGTTTGCCCTGATTGACAGAAGCATCACCCACACCGCGCGCAGCCACCGCCTTGCCGTGGGCGTCCAGCCCGACTTCTATCGAGCAGCCGGTGGAACAATAGCCGCATGTGGTGTATTTCCAATCGACCACACCTTTATCGGCGATCTTGATCGGATTCTTGGTGTGGCGTCCAAACAGCATGGTGCGCTCTCCTGCGTGAATAACACTCGCTTCAGAGCAACGACCGTGCCATCATAAATTATCATTTAAAACAAATAGTTACAATGAAATCATGATTTGGGTTGCCCGCATTTGGTGCATAGCAGCATAAACCGGTTAGCTGTTGGTGCGAATGCCTGTTTATCGGCCAACCATCCCAAACTGGTGCATCATTTTGTGCGCGGTCAACGTGGTGCCAACGATTCGCGTTCAATACGCACCATGAAAAACACTCACACCGCGATCGCTATTCGTTTGTTGATACGTCTCTTTCTGGCCGCCACGCTTATCGCATGCGCATTGCAGGCCCGCGCGCAAATGCCGGAAATCACGCTCAGCATCGCCGGCAACAAGCTTACCGCTGAAGTGGCGGCCAACGACACGGAACGCATGCAGGGCCTGATGCACCGGCGCATGATGCCGGAGCACAAAGGCATGCTGTTCGTGTTCACCAGCGTGGCCCAGCACGCAATGTGGATGAAAAACACATTCATCCCGCTATCCGTGGCGTTCATCGATAGCGACGGCGTGATCACCAACATCGAAGACATGAAACCGCACACGCTGGATACGCATCCGGCAGTTAAGCCCGTGCGCTACGCGCTGGAAATGAATCTGGGCTGGTTCGCCAAGCGCGGCATCAAGGCCGGGGCGAAGATTGAGGGGTTGGAAAGGGCGCCGAAGCCTAAGTGATTGACGGCGTGAAACGTAAAGCCCATAGCGCGGGGATTACGTTTCACTTTTCACGACTCACTTTTCACGTCCCATGCCCCACCACCGCCCCGGCCACGCCACCAATCGATCCCGCGCCCATCACCAGCACAACGTCGCCATCTCGCGCAGCGTTACGTATGGC
>SYEN01000127.1 GCA_005800795.1 Burkholderiales bacterium
CGCGATTGATCGGGCAGCAACTCACCGAGTCGTGGGGACAGCAGGTGGTGGTGGACAATTATCAGCCGCAGTTGCCAAAAAAGATGGCTGGTGCGAGCTGGCGAAAACGCTGATGTCGGCTCTTGTACGAGATTGCTGCTCAAACTGACTTTCCCTGCCAAAGCTGACATTGTGCAGAGATAGTTGACGGCCAAGCCATTATATAGCCCGGCCGGTTCCAGGCAAACCGTACCGTCCAAGAGATGGCCTTGATCGTGCACTGATGGACTGAGATTAACAAATTATTGTTTTATAGGAAAATTATCCTCGTTAGCGTGCTCTTTCGATCGAGCCTTGCGATAGCTGCTTCAAGCCAGCACCCTGGCCTCGGGCCGCGTGAGTATCCGTAGGGCCTTCGTTGCGGTTCACACCGCGTAGTTTTACCCCACTTCCTACAGATCAAGGTCCACCTGCATGATGCGCGCCTTCGGACTGATAGTGCCATAGCCGCAATGCGTCGAATGCTGCTTCAGGGGCAAACCCAAAGCCAGAATCACGTGTTTACCATGATGCTTCTCGCTTGCAAAAGTGTTGATGGCACAAGCTATTACCCAGTCAGCCGTAACCAAGGCATTTGCGCCAACCTCGCTTAATCGAATTAGCATATGAGTAAAAATATCATATAAAACAGATACTTAGATTTAACATTGAGCAGACCAGCGGAAAACCCTATGATGTGAAGCAACGTATCGTGCAAGTTTTCACCATAGCGGGAGAAGACAACATGAGTTTACGCAAGCCATGTGCAAGATTGTTAACCGTGACAGGTTTGGGCACGCTGGCCGTGTCAGCCGCGTTCCTTGCCTGGAACGGCGCCGCCCACGCGCAACAGGATTATCCCAACAAGCCCATACGTTACATCAGCCCGTATCCGCCAGGCGGCAGCACGAGCTACATCGCGCGATTGATCGGGCAGCAACTCACCGAGTCGTGGGGACAGCAGGTGGTGGTGGACAATCGTGGCGGCGCCAACACTGTCATCGGCACGCATGTCGCCATCAAGTCTGCGCCGGATGGCTACACGCTGGTGTCCATCGGCGGCACGCTGGCGGGCAATCACTGGTTGACCAAAACACCGTACGACGTGCTGAAAGATCTTGCGCCCATCGCCAGCCTGGTAAGCTATGAAAATGTGCTGGTGGTGCCGCCGATGCTCAAGGCGAATACTGTCGCTGAACTGGTCGCGATGGCGAAAGCGAAACCGGACGAGTTAACCTACGGCACGTCCAGCATGGGCGGGCCTACGCATCTGCTGTCGGAGTTGTTCAATTTCACCGCCGGCATCAAGACGCGGCATATCCCGTACAAGGGTGGCGGTCCTGCGGTGGTCGAACTGATGGGTGGGCACATTCAGATTTTCTTCTCCAACCCGGTTAACGTAGCGTCGCAAATTCGCAGCGGGCGCCTGCGCCCGCTGGCGGTTACGGGAAAAACGCGCGCTGTGGCCTTTCCTGAAGTGCCCACATTCATAGAGGCAGGCCTGCCTGCCATGCAGCTCACCAACTGGATGGGCGTTGGCGGCCCAGCCGGTATGCCCAAAGTCATTGTCGAGCGGCTGACCAACGAAGTGAAAAAAATCAGTATGCAGCCGGATATCAAAGACAGGCTTAACCCTCAGGGATTCGAGCCCTTTTACAACGGGCCTGAACAAACGGCAGGTCTCATAAAAGCCGATATCGTCCGCTACGGCAAGATCATCAAGGACGCGAATATCCGAGCGGAAGGCAGCCCTGCCCGCTAAGGGAACACGGCGTCAGTTCAGATAGTTTTTTTCCCACTGCTCGTAGTCGGCCACCTTTAATACGCGGGCCATGACTTCCGGCGCCGCGAGGATAGGCTGCAGCCCATCCGGCCCGTTGCCAGCCAGTAAATGCGTATAAGTATCCTGCATCGCCTTCGCGCAAGCTGCGAGCACAGCGTGCCCTTGGAGGTGAAATCGCACGCCGCGCGCGGCCAAATCGCTGCGGTTCATGCCGGGCGCGCTGCCAAGGGTAATCGGCAGCGTCACCACAGCGCGCACCGCATCCAGCTGTTCGAGCGTCTTTAACCCGCTGAGAAAAATGCCGTCGACACCGCTGGTTGCATATTCGCGCACGCGTGCCACCACTTTTTCCAGCGGCTCCACCCGCAGCGCCGCCGTGCGCGCGATGACCACCAGCGACGGATCACGCCGCGCGGCCAGCGTCGCTTTCAGCTTGCCGAGCATTTCAGGAATGGAAATCAATTCCAGCGCGCCATGTACACCAAAGCGCGAGGGCATCACAAGATCCTCAATCGCAAGGCCGGCGAGGCCCGCGTGTTCCAGTTCCTCGACGGTGCGCATCACGTTGAGCGCATTGCCATACCCCTGATCAGCATCGACGAAGACGCTCAAGTCCGACGCGCGGGTAATGCTGCGCACCTGATGCGCGAATTCACTCAGCGTCTGCAACGCCATATCCGGCGCGCCGAGTACTATGGCGGCACTCACAGAGCCTGACAGAATACCGCAGCTATAACCTGCCGCCTCGGCCACGCGCGCCGATAGCGCATCAAACACCGTCGCGGGAGAAATCGTTTCAGTACCGTTCAATATCGCGCGCAGGCGCTGGCGCTTTTCAGTTGGAGTCATGATTGCCTCATGAGATGAATGAGATGCCGAAGGTTTAAATTATCGTAACTAATTGTTTTAATTGACTTTTTTAATCAGCGCAATAGATAATGGCCGTCACGCATGATTCGCCGTCGACTACGCACTTCGTGTGCCTCGTGCCCTGCCCAGAACACACAGTAATCGCCGAATCCCAACTCTGCTTCGCCCGACAGCGTGATAACAAACGCTCGCCGCGGGGCATTGTGCCGATCACTGAAGCGGGCGGGAGCGCTGGTTTCGGTACGTTTCAGGTACTTATAAGGCTTTTGATTCACTCTCTCCATGCTCGAAACACACCGTGGCGCAATTGAGACGCCATGACATCATGGTGCGCGACCGTAGCAGACCTGGACAACCGAGACAAGCGTATTGCCGCTCAGCACATAGCGCGCGACAATGGCAGCAACATCCAGCCACTGGAATTACAAGATGACCGAACGCGTAAACATGGTGCCAGCCGCGCAGATGCCACCGCTCATCGAAGCCGCGGGCCTGCCACCCGCCGCCGCGAGCCGCACGGTTTACCGCGTGCTGGCAAACAACCCCACTGTGCTGAATGTCGTGGCAACGCAAATCCAGACGCTGATCCGCAAAAATTCGCTGCCGCACCGGCTGAGGGAGCTGATGATCATGCGTATTGGCTGGGTCACCGGCTCGGTCTACGAATGGACTTCCCATTGGCACATCTGCATGGAGTTGGGCATCCCGCCCGAGGACGTGCTGGCCGTGCGCGATTGGCGATCATCGAATCAACTCAGCCCGGCTGACCGCGCTGTGCTGCAAGCTGTTGACGAAACGCTGGCCGGCAAAACCATCGGCGACAAGACCTGGGCTGAGATCACCCGCCACGTCACATTGCCCGGACAACAAGTGGAGCTGGTAATCGATATCGCGAATTGGGTATTCGCCTCAATCTTCCTGCGCAATCTGAAAATCCCGCTCGAAGCCGGCATCGCGGCGTGGCCACCCGACGGTTTGCGCCCTGCCAACGCTGAGGACTGATTCCATGCCACGCACCATAGCGGCAGGCATCGGCTTGATGGAGTATCCGTTCCGGACTACCGCGGGCTTCTGGCGCTGGGTCGATCTGTGCGAACAGGGCGGCATTGATTCGATCTGGCAGAACGACCGCCTGGTGAGCCGTACGCCAGCACTGGAATGCATGACCGCGCTGGCCGCGATCGCGGGCCGCACACGGCGCATCAAATTCGGCGTCAACGTGGTCGCGGTGGCGATGCGCGATCCTCTGCTGCTAGCCAAGCAATGCGCAACCATCGATTTTCTGTCCGAAGGGCGCATGCTGCCCGGCTTTGGCATTGGTAGCCCGCGCGGGCTGGAATGGGAAGCCATGCACCTGGATCCCGCGACGCGCGGGCGCAAAACCGATGAGGCGCTGGAGATCATCGCCCGGTTGTGGAAAGGCGAACATCTGACCTACACCGGCAAGCACTTCCAGTTGACCAATGCCTCGATCTCGCCGCTGCCAGCGCAAGTCAATCTGCCGATGTGGATCGGCGGCAACTCGGCTGCAGCCGTGCGGCGTACGGCGAAATATGGCACGGGTTGGCAGGCGGGCTCTGACACGCCAGAAACCGTCGGTCAGGTCATTGCGGCAATCCAGACAGCGGTCGCTGCGGCTGGCCGCTCTATAGACGACGATCACTACGGCGCTGCATTCGCCTTTCGCTTCGGCAGCGCGAGCGACCCTGGTGTAGCAAAAGCCATCGAGCGCTTCCAGACCCGCACCGGCCGCGACGCCAGCGTGCATTTTGCCTTTGGCGATGCCGGGGCCATAGTCGACCGCATCGCCCGCTACGTCGAAAGCGGCGCCAGCAAGTTTGTTCTGCGCCCGGCAGCGGACGGGGACGAGGACATGTACGCCCAAACGAAACGTCTGGCGGAAGAAGTGCTGCCCCGCATGGCAGAACGTTGGCCGCGGCTGTCGAAACAACCCGGATGACCGAGACTATCGGTGTTATTGCCGCGCTGTTGTCGGCGATTAGCCAGGCTACCGCGCATGCACTGCTCGCCGCCGGCCGCGACAAACTGGTCATCCGCGGACTTATAGGGCTCACGGGGTTGGCTGTAGCCGCCCCGTTAACACTGTGGGTGCCACTACCCACCGGAGTCTTGTGGTTTTGGCTGCTGGCATCTGGTGTACTTCACGCCATCTACCAGCTCACGCTGATTAAGGCCTACGAAGGTGAGGATTTTTCGGTTGCCTATCCGTTGGCGCGCGGCGTGGTGCCTCTGGCGACAGCGCTGCTCGGTGGTTTGATTCTGGGTGACCGCCTTTCCTTGACGGCGCTTTTCGGTGTTGCTTTGGTGTCGTTTGGCCTGGTATTCATCGCAGCCGAAAGGCGCCCCGCTTACTCGGGCATGGTGGCGGCAATCTGCGCGGGACTTTTGACGACCGCTTATACATTACTGGATGCGCACGCGGTTCGAATCAGTCCCAACCTATGGACATTCATTGTTTGGTTTTTTGTGTTCGATGGTATCGTCATGTCGACGATCACCGTGGTCATGCGCGGACGATCATTACTGCCGGCCTTACGCCAGGAAGTTCGACCGGGGCTGTTGGCCGGATTCGCATCGCTCATCACCTACTCAACAGCACTGGTCGCGTTGCGCTTCATTCCAGCCGGGTCGGCATCGGCAATCAGGGAGACCAGTATCGTATTTGGGGCACTGATCGCGGGGGTCTTCCTCAAGGAGCATATCAACAGCAGACGCAAACTGGGGATCGCTTTGGTGGCCGTGGGCGGCACTGGCGTAGCGTTCTGGCGTTAACGGGCCTATTTTGAAATGTGGAATGACTTATCCCAGCGCAGAACCTTAACGTCGCCCGGCAGGTTAAGCGGAACCGGAGGCAACCATAGTCTGAACTCCTTGACGAGCCACAGTGCCATACACATAATGTCGCATGCCATTACGAATAGCATCGAACGCGCGTCATGCGTCCACGCAAGCTAAGAGGGGGAAGCCATGTCGATGATCCCGGGATTGGAAAGACCTGCACCGGTTCCCAATGAACAGACCAAACCCTTTTGGGAGGCCTGTAACCAAGGGCGGCTAGTCTTGCAAAACTGCACCGCCTGTCAGCGGCTGCACTATCCACCTGCGCAAAAATGCGACAAGTGTGGCGCCGCCGACAAGTTTGTCTGGAAAGAGGTGCAAGGCAAGGGACACATCGACGTGTACTTTGTCATTCGCGATTCGCGCATCCGCGGCTTCCGTTCGGCGCAGCCCATCAACTTCGCGGTGATCACCCTGGATGAAGATCCGGGTATTAACTTCCTCTCCAACCTGCCCGGTACGCCGCCTGGCAAGGTGCCCACCGGAGCGCCCGTGGAGCTGATATTCGAGAAAACGAATACGGGCCAGATGCTCCCCGAGTGGCGCGTTGCCAGCTGATTTGGCAACACACGCAACAACAGTGAACTTCATAAGAGCCAAAGCGGATTAAGGGGACAAAGATGGCTGAAACGAACTGGATGCGAAATAAGGAAGGCATGGGCCTGTGGGAACACCGCGGCAAGGTCGCCGTCGTGGGCTGGGGACAGTCGCATATGGACCGGCGTTGGGATGGCGTGACGATGGATCGCAGTTGCGGCGGGCTGACCAAGGAAGCGTGCCTCAAGGCCATCGCGGATGCGGGCCTGTCGCCCGACGACATCGACGGGCTGATCACCAGCGCGGATACTCGCGCGGAGCAGACGTGGGCGCCCCGGCCCTATTTCGCACCGCCTTACGATACCGAAGACGGCATCACCAAGTGTTCGGCGGAATGGATACAAAAGCAGCTGGGCCTCCCCAACGTCAAGTATCTTAAATCCGACGCACCGTATATCGGCCCGATGATGGGTTTGGCTGCACAAGCCGTCGGTGAAGGTAAATGCAAGACGGCTCTGGTGTGGTATCCGATGGTGAACCTCGAAGGCCGCTACGGGCACAACAACCCGCAGAACAACAAGAATGAAGCGCCTGGACCCAATGCGTTCACCCTGCCATGGGGTTATCAAAGCGGCGCAATGTTCAACAACCTCGTCGTGTTTCAGCAGTACTGCAAAAAATACGGCAAGTCGCACGATGGTCTTGCGCCGCTGTGCATCAATCTGCGCCGAAACGGCTTGCGCACCCCGTGGAGTTACTACTCGCTATACGAACCCTATCTGATCACACGCGAGGATTACCTTTCTGCGCGTGTGATCGAGGAACCGCTGGTCATCCATGATTGTGACCGGCCGGTGAATACCTGTGCAGCGTTTATTTTTACCACCGCTGATCGCGCCAAGGACCTGCAACAAAAGCCAGTCTACGTGCTCAATCACGCGCAAAATGGTGGCAAGGGCCGCAGCAGCATGGCCACGCTGGACGAGCATCAGCAAGCGTGCGCCAGCATGGCTCGCAAAATGGAGCAAGGCTCCGGTCTCAATATCAAAGAGATCGACATCTTCAATCCGTACGACGGCTACCTCACCTTTACCCAGCAGTTCCTCGAAGGCTTCCAGTGGCATGGTGTCAAATGGGGCGAAGCACACGACTTCTACGCCGACGATATCCGCGTCGAAGGCCCGCACCCTTTCATGTCGAGCGGCGGCAACAACGGCACTGGGCGCACGCGAGCCTGCCTGTTTTCAGACAGTATTGAGCAGTTGCGCGGTACTGCCGGAGCACGGCAAGTGAAAGTCCGGGCGGAAACCGCCATCGCCGGTTGTAACACGCCTGACAATTGCGGCTTCATGACGTTCAGCAAGTCGCCGAACTAAGCCAAAGTTTACGGACGGGGAAACCCCAGAAGTTCTCCGTCCAGCGCGGCGCCTTTCGCCTGCACGAGTACCTTGAGGTCGCCGTACTGTTCCGGATCTACCAATGCCATCATCGCCATGCGGTTGATCGCCGCGCGAGCCGCTGATAAACCCTGGCTATCTGGCGATTCGAGACAGTCGGCAAAGCCGAGGTTTATCAGAAAGTCACGCTGCGGAATGTAGCCGGCGGTAGTCAATCCGTGCTGCTCGCCCAGCCGCATCAGCGCAGTGAAGTCGACGTGGCAGGTGATGTCCTGTTGCCCGATGCGCTGGTAAGGGTCTTGCTGAACGGCGTGTTGATGAAAACAGATTAGCCTACCTTGATTGTTTTCAGGTGCGTATAGCTCGGCAGCCGGTAGACCATAATCAATGGTCAGTACATAACCACGATCCAGGGTGCGCGAAACATCACGCGTCCAATCCTCCACGGCAAGATTGACTTCACCGCGATACCCGTCAGATAGCGACAGATCAGCAAGCCGCCCGGCAATGCCGGTCGTGGAAGGCTCGTCCAGCACTTCAGTGAATTTTCCGCCTTCCAGAGTGACGTAAACTTCCTTCACGCTGCCGTTCTGAATAGCGAACCGGTGCACCGGAAAGTTGTCGATCAATTCATTGCTGAGAATACAGCCGGTAACATTGCGGAACGCCCGGAGTCCCGAGGCTTTTACTTGCTGGATTTTCAGGCTTAAGTCAGGCTCATCCGCCGCAGTACGGCTGTCCAAGTCAATTCGATGGCCAGTCGATGGGGTCCATTGCGGTTCATAGTCCGCAGCAATGTAACGCAGCGCCTGGGCAAACCCTAACGTGAGCTGCCGGCAAGCAGACACGATAGATCTCGCGAGAGCGCCGTCGCCGGCGCCAACCTCGAGCACGTGGAATACAGGCGGAGCGCCCAAGCGATGCCACATTTGCTCCAGTTGCCGGGCAATCAGGGCACCAAAAACCGGATGACTGGTGGGAGACGTACCGAAATGGGCCCCGATTCTCTCGTGCCTGGTCGCATAGAATCCACCCCGAGGCGAGTACAAACAGACCTGCATGAAGCGGGCAAAGGTAATGCGCCCGCATTCACGTATGAGCGCCCGAAGCTCCTGTTCAAGTTCCGACTTGTTCTGCAACGTAGCTTACGATCCTGGAGGAGTCGCCCAAATTCGCCCCGGCCATTTCCCGAGGTACCCGCTACGCTTAACCCATTCCGTAGAAACCCAGAGCACCACCCGCCATCACCTGGCGTCTGGCCTCGGGTGAGAGTGGCCCGATCCGCTCTTTCACCATCTGCGGCGCGCCCGGAAAAAATCCGTCCTGGTGTGGATAATCGGTGGCCCACATAATTTTGTGAGCTCCAAGATAATTGGCCAGCACTGCGATGGTGTTTTCCACCGGCTCGAAAGATATCCAGCAGTTGCGCTGAAACAGTTCGCTGGGCCGCATTTTCGGTGCCGTATCGTTGAAACCTTGGTCATCGAAATGCCGGTCCATGCGATCCAGCCACGGCGCAATCCAGCCGCCCCCCGATTCGAGGAATGCAACGCGCAAACGCGGATGACGGTCCACCACACCGCCCCAAATCACGCTCAGCGCCACCAGCATCATCTCCATGGTGTGTGACACCATGTGCCGGGCTGCCCGATCGTCGGCGAAGCGGTCAACCCCCACGGTAGGCATCGCATTGGTCGAGCCCTCGTGAAAGCCGACGGAGAAATCGAGGTTTTCCGCCATTGTCCAAAACGGCTCGTACATGGGGTCGCTCATCATCTTCTTGCCGTGGTAGGGGTTGGGCCGCAGGAACCCGCCAGGCATCCCCAGCGTTTCGCGCGCATACCGCATCTCGGCGATCGCCAGGTCGACAGATTGCATCGGCAGCATGGCTACCCCGAACAGACGATCCGGATACGGCTTGCAATAATCAGCCAGCCAGCGGTTGTAGGCGCGGCACATCGCGGCAGCCAGAGGCGGATCTTCGACAGCCCCGGTGAACAAGCCCAGACTGGGGTAGAGAAAGGCGGCATCGATACCATCGGCGTCCATGTCGACAATTCGCACGTGCGGGTCGAATCCCCCCTTGCGCCCCTCAGCATACTTCAGTTGATCAAGCCTGACCGTTCCTTGCCGCACACCGACGGAACCCAGACTGCCAATTCCGCGCGGATTGCCAAGGAGCCTGCCCTCGACCTTGAGGCGTTCCTTGCCATTGTCGTCGATGACAAAACGAGGCCGGCGCTCGCGGAATTCGGGGTCGATGTATTGATCCCACAAATCAAGCGGTTCGAGAATGTGACCATCTGCATCAACTACGTTATAGGCGCGTGTCATTGGCAATTCCTCCGTTTTCAAAACATATTTGATCCAAACTGCGCAGCGAGCACGGCGTTTACGCCCACCCCAGCAGCCCTTCTTCAACCGCCTTGATCTGCATCGCCACATAGCGCGAGTACTGGCGGCAATTGTTAAAACCGCCGCCTGCGAACCACAGGCCGCGTTGCGCGGTGCGCTTCCACATATTGCTCATCTCGCCGTCGGGGCCGAAGCCCCACACCTGGCCAACCTTGCTGCCGATGGCTTCTCCGAGCAGCTTTTTGACCACCACTTCCTGCGGCAAAAAACCTGTAGCGAGTACGGCGAGATCAGCCGGTTTGACGCTACCATCCTTGAGCAATACGCCGTTTTCAACGAAGCATTCGATCTGGTCAAATTGCAGCAGGCCGATGTCGCCGTCGATGATGAGCTGTGAGCAGCCGCCGTCGAGGTAGTAGCCACCATAACGCGTGCGCACCATCCACTGGTGGCCAGCGCCGTCCTCGCCATCGGTGAATTTGAAGCCGCGCGCGATCAGGCCATCGATGATTTTTTTGTCGTTTTCCAGCATGCGTTTGGTGATGGTCTGCAGATTCTTCTTTACCATCGGCTTGGTGTTGGTGCCGGCGAGCAAATCGCCATCTTCGATGGGAATGCCGTTGTAAATGCCATAGGTCAACTTCGCCGACGGGTCGATGCTGAGCACCATGGTCGGGCCGCGCTGTACAATGGTGGTGTCAACGCCATTGGCGTGCAGATCCTGCGCGACATCGTGGCCGCTCGTGCCAGTGCCGATCACCAACGCCTTCTTACCCCGCCAGTGGGCGCCGTTGGTGAACGCGGTGGTGTGCATCGCTTCACCCTTGAATTCCTTGAGCCCTGGAAGCTCGGGAATATGCGGTTCGCCCACCAAACCATTGGCGAACACCAGGTGCTTCGGATGCAAGGTGCGCTCCGTACCATCAGCGCGTCGAACAACCGCGTTCCAAATGCCTGCGGCATCGTCGTAGTTGCCGCGCACGAATTCCGTGCTGGTCCAGTAGTTGATTTCCATGGCCCACGCGTAAGACTCGAACCAGTCGCCCACCATGTCCTTGGGCAGATAGGTGGGCCACGAAGTCGGGAACGGCATGTATGGCAGGTGATTGAGTTTGGTGTCGTTGTGCAGCGCCAGCGAGTGATAACGTTGGCGCCAGCAGTCGCCGACGCGCGGAAATTTGTCGACCACCAGCGTATCAACGCCAATGCGCCCCAGCGTGGCTGCCAGCGACAAACCGCCCTGCCCTCCGCCGACGATCAACACCGTCGGCTCGCGATCCGTGTAGGCCTGAATCGCCTCGCGCTGCTCCTTCCAGTTGGTGCCGCCAAAGTTGCGCGAGAAAGCCTCGCCTGTCGGGCAACGCTTGCCGATGGTTTCCTCAAATCCTTTCAGTTCGTGTAGACCGGTCATCAGCTGAAACGCTTTGGTTGGATCGCTGGCCAGCAACCGCACCACGCCAAAGCCGCGCCCGACCTTCGTCTCGAACTGAAAAATCGCCTCGATCACATCAAAACCCGCACGCGACACGCGGCGCGGCGGCGTACGTCCCGGCGCAACGGTAAAGCCCTGGGCCTGGGTGGCTGGCTGTTTGGCGGCCAGCAACGCACTAATTGTGTCTCCGCCTTCGCTCGGCGTAATCGACCACGTAAACGCCAACAGATCGCGCCAGTGACTGTCGGCAGCAAACAAGGCTGCCAGCGATGATCGATTGTTATTTTGCAGTGCCGCATCAAATCTTGTGAGCCACTGCGACACCAGCGTCACCTCGGACTGAACGATGCCTTTTTCCGTAACTTCCACCGTGTCCATACACCAAACCTCCCAACGTAAAAATTGCTTAAAGTGCCACAGCCATTGAGCAGCAAGCGGTGAACTTTCCTACTATACTCCGGTTCAATCAGCCGATTAAATTCAAGGCCACATCGTGTAACACGGATAGAAAACTATCCTTCCACACCTTACTGCGTTTCCAGAATCACATGCCCGATTTTTTCGCCTCGCTCCACCGCCAGATGCGCCGAGATCACGTCCACCAGCTTGAAGCGCTCTGCTATCGCAAAAATCGGCTTCGCGTCGTTGAGCCAGCGCGCGATATCGGCGTGTGATTAGGCTTTGGCGGCATCGGACATGGTATAGACAAACACCTGCCGCACCAGCGGATTGCGCCACAATAACTCCGGATACGGATACTGCGGACGCGGAATGCCGGTGGAGGCGTAACACGCGATCACGCCACTGTCGTTCAACACCTGCGCGCTCACCGGCAGGTTCTTGCCGAAATCGACTTCGACAATACGATCCACGCCGCCGCATTCCGACTTGATGCGCGCCACCACGTCTTCATCGCGATAGTTAATCACGATATCTGCGCCAGCCGCGCGAGCATGCGCAGCTTTTCCGTACGAGCTCACCGTCGTCACCACGCGCGCCCCGCCCCACTTTGCCAGCTGAATCGCGTAGTGCCCCACTACGCCCGCGCCGCCGGTGACCAACACGGTCTTGCCGCTGACTGGCCCGTCGGCAAACAACGCGCGGTGTGCAGTCATCACGGGTATGCCCAGACACGCGCCCTGCTCGAAGCTCACGTGATCCGGCAGCGGCACCGCTAACGCCGCGGGCAGTGTGATCATCTGCGCGCTGGTGCCGAAGGGCCGATCCCACTGGCCGTTGAACACCCACACGCGCTCGCCCGCCTTGCGTTGCACGCCCGCGCCTACTTTGTCGATCACGCCGGTGCCGTCGCTGTTGGGGATCAATTTCGGCCAGCGTATCGGCCGGCTGCCGCCGCGTGCTTTCACATCCGAGGGATTCACCGCCGACGCATACAGCCGCACGCGCACTTCCCCCGCTGCAGGCTCAATGTCCGGCAGTTCGCCGGTTTTCATCACCCCAGCAGCGGCACCATTTTTTTCATACCACGCGGCGTACATAAAAACTCCTTTTAAAACAGATACTTACAAAAATACCCCCACGACCGCACCTGCCACCATCGTGGCCAGTGTGCCTGACACTATCGAGCGCATACCCAATGCCACGATGTCATCGCGGCGGGACGGCGCCATCGTCGCCAGCCCGCCGATCATGATGCCAAGGCTGCCAAAATTGGCAAAGCCGCACCACGCGTAGGTCATGATGACGCGGCTGCGCTCCGACAACGCTTCGGCGGGCAAGCGGGCCATTTCGCCATAGGCGATGAATTCGTTGAGGATGGTTTTACTGCCCATCAACGCGCCGGCGTGCGCCGCTTCTGCCCACGGTATGCCCATCAACCACACCAGCGGCGCCATGATCGCGCCCAGCACGCGTTGCATGGTGATCGCCGAGCCCCCTGCATCGGGCAACAGGCCCAGCGCCAGATTCGCCAGCGTCACCAGCGCGATCAGCACCACCAGCATGGCGACGATATTCAGCAGCAGCGCCAATCCATCGACCGTGCCGCGCGCTATGGCGTCCATCGAACTTTTGGATTCTTGCGCCGCATCGAGCCTGCCAGCGGTAGGCGCCCCGGAGGGCGGCACCATCAGCGCGGCAACTACAATCGCCGACGGTGCGGTAATCAGCGACGCTGACAGGATGTGCCCCATCGCCTCCGGCACCACCGGGCCGAGAATACTGGCGTAGAGCACCATCATCGTGCCCGCGATACCCGCCATGCCACCCGTCATCACAATGAACAGTTCGCCACGGCTCATCTGTTGCAGGTAGGGGCGGATAATCAGCGGCGCTTCCACCATGCCGACAAACACGTTCGCCGCCGTGGACAAACCCACCGCACCGCCCACACCCATGGTCTTTTCCAGAAACGCCGATATTGCGCGCACGATAAACGGCAGCACACGCCAGTAAAACAGCAGCGACGACAGCGCACTCACCACCAATATCAGCGGCAGCGCGCGAAACGCGAGTATGAAACTGGAGGTTTTCGGCTGCTCGGCATACGGCACCGTGCCCCCACCCAGATAGCCAAATACGAAGGAAGTGCCCGCCACGGTGGATTTCTCCAGTGCGGCGAGGCCTTCGTTGAGTGAAAAGAAAAACTGTTTGAACAGCGGCACTTTGAGCAAAAAGGCGGCCATCACCACCATGAGAATCACGCCGGAAAGGGTAATGCGCCACGGCACCTCGCGGCGGTTTTCGCTAAGGGCCCAGGCGACGGCGAGTAGCGCGATGACGCCGATGGCGCTTTGCAGGGCTAGCGGCATATGCGTCCGGCCTTGGTGTGGCACTCTTGGTACATCAGTTTTGGGTTGGCAGAGCTGCAAACCCGCAACACCAACCCTGTCGTTCCCACACAGGCGGGAACCCATAACACACGTACCATTGGAAACTCCCCATGGATTCCCGCTTGCGCGGGAACCTCAACGCTGCCGTTTGAGCGCTGTGGCCAGCTCAGCTACGCCGCCAGGCCGTGCCTTTGGCGGTATCCTCCAACACCAAGCCTGCATCAAGCAATGCTTTGCGAATACGATCGGCCTCGGTGTAATTTTTGGCTTTCTTGGCGGCGGCGCGCGCGGCGATTTGGGCTTCAATTTGCTCGGCCGTAAACCCATCCGACGCAGGCGTGACCGCTTGCAAAAACGCGTTCGCATCGCGCTGCAACAACCCCAGCAGCCCGGCCAGTGACCGCAACAACTGCGCCAAATCGGGTAATCGTAACTTATTGATTTCGTTAACTATTTCAAACAACGCTGCGACCGCTTCCGGCGTATTGAAATCGTCATCCATGGCTACGCGAAACTTCGCCGCCTGCGGGTGTGACCAATCCACTTCGCCCGCTTTCACATCATCAAAATCCTTCAGCGCGGTATACAGCCGCGTCAGACCCTGCTTCGCATCATCCAGATGCTGATCGGAATAATTCAGCGGACTCCGATATTGCGCCCGAATAATAAAGAAGCGCACGACCTCGGGATCGTACTTCGCCAGAATTTCGCGAACGGTAAAAAAATTGCCCAGCGATTTGGACATTTTTTCGTTGTCCACGCGCACAAAGCCGTTGTGCATCCAGGTGTTCACGAAGGTGCATTGA
>SYEN01000128.1 GCA_005800795.1 Burkholderiales bacterium
CACGCTGGGGCTGCAGATTATCCGCACTTCAGTCGATGACGGCACGGCGCTCGATATCGCCGGCACCGGCAAGGCGGACGCGGGTAGTTTGATTGAAGCCGTCAAGCTCGCCATCGAGCTTGCGCACACTCGGCGCAACCACTAGACGCATCTGCCAACTGATGCCACGCACCTCCCACAAGCCCCGCAAACGCTTCGGACAAAATTTCCTTAAAAATCAGATAATTATAGATGACATCATTCGCGTCATCGCGCCCCGCGCCGATGATCTGATGGTGGAAATCGGGCCGGGACTCGGCGCGCTCACCACGCCGCTGGCACGGCTGCTGACTACGTTGCACGTGATTGAGCTTGATCGCGATATCGTTGCGCAACTGCGTGAGCAGCACGCTGGCGGCAGGCTGGTGATTCACGAGGGTGATGCGCTGAAGTTCGATTTCGCCTCGCTTGGCAACAACCTGCGCGTGGTCGGCAACCTGCCCTACAACATATCAACGCCCCTGCTGTTTCACCTTACCGCTCATATCGGCAGCCTGCGCGACATCCACGCCATGCTGCAAAAAGAGGTCGTTGAACGCATGGTGGCTGCTCCCGACACGCCGGCTTATGGCCGTTTGTCGGTGGCGCTGCAGTACCGTTTCGACATGGAAAAAGTGCTGGATGTCGGCCCCGAGGCCTTTTATCCACAACCCAAGGTGGATTCGGCAGTAATCCGCATGACCCCTCGCTTAAGCATCGAACCCCGGGCGCACGATGAAGCAGTGTTCGCACGCGTGGTGACTGCCGCATTTTCACAGCGGCGCAAGACCCTGCGCAATACGCTGCGCAACATGCTGGAACGGGAAGACTTCGAGGCTCTGAATATCAACCCCGCTGCACGAGCCGAAACGCTTTCGGTGAGTGATTTTGTGCGCATTACAAACCGCTTGCACGAGCGGCCACCTGCTGCGTAAGCGGCACCGCCGCGAAAGCATTCACCCGGCCGCATCACACGGACGATTCGCGTTACACTTTTGTTCCCATGCTTCCCACGCGCCCCACACACGAGGTAACGATGCACAATGCCCGGCACTCAACCGTTGCGGCTGCCCTGATGGTACTGGCGGTAACGATCAGCAACTCCCAGGCGCAGGATTTTCCGGCCAGACCCATCGCCTTGGTGATGCCCTATCCGGCGGGCGGGCCGGGGGACGCGATGGCGCGCAACCTGGGCACAGCCCTCGGCATCGCGTTAAAGCAGCAAGTGGTCGTCGACAATCCTTCCGGCGCCAGCGGCACCATCGGCAGCGCCAGAGTCGCCAAATCCCGGCCTGACGGCTACACGCTGTTGATCATGAACGTCGGCTTTGCCACGCAGCCCGCGCTGTTTCGCTCGCTGCCGTACAACGTGCTAACCGATTTTGACCCCATCGGCCGCGTATCGGAAGTGCCGATGAGCATCGTCGCCCGAACCGGCTTGCCGCCGGCCACACTGAAGGATCTCATCGCTTTCGCCAAGGCCAACCCACGCAAACTGACTTTCGGCAATGCGGGCATCGGCTCTGCTGCACACCTGTGCGCCATGCTGTTCATGAATGTCACACAGACCGAATACACCGAAGTGCCTTACAAAGGCACCGCGCCAGCGATGATCGATTTACTGGGCGGGCACATCGATCTCTTGTGCGATCAAACCAGCACCACTGCGGCGCAAATTAAATCCGGTGGCATCAAGACATACGGCGTCACCGCGAAGACGCGCGTGGCGACCTTGCCGTACGTACCCACACTCGCTGAGCAGGGCTTGACCGGATTCGAGGCAACTTCCTGGTTCGGGCTGTGGGCGCCCAAGGGCTTGCCCAAACCGGTGCACGACAAACTGGCTGCGGCTTTGCAGGCCGCCGTGGCAGATCCCGCGTTCAAGTCGCGTCTCGCGGATTTGGGCGGCGCGCCGGTGACGCCCGCACTCGCCAACCCGCAAGCGCTGCGCAGCTTTCACAAGGCTGAAATCGATAAATGGACACCCATCATCAAGAAAGCGGGCATCACCGCAGACTGATGTAGCGCTCATGGCCATCAAAGACAGGATTCCCGTCGGCATGTCGCTGCCGCATCGTTGCCCCGAGCCTCTCGACATGGCCACCGTGCGCGGCGTCGCGCAACGTGCCGAAGCGCTGGGCTTCAATGATCTGTGGGTGACCGAGAACACACTGGACCACGTGTTCAGCTTTGATCCGGGAATGATTCTTACCTACGCGGCGGCGGTCACCACACGCATCCGCCTCGGCGTCGCGGTGGTGGTGCTTCCGATACACAACCCCAGCCATGTGGCCAGCCAATTCGCCTCGCTCGATTACATCAGCAACGGCCGCACGATTCTTGGGCTGGGCATCGGCCGCGAGCATCATTACGCCGAGTTTCAGATACCCATGGAGCGCCGTTTGCGCCGCTTTCGCGAGGGACTGGATATCGTCAGGGCATTGTGGACGCAGGCCAAGGTCGATTACACGGGCGATTTCTACCGGCTCGATAACGCTGGCATGGTCATGAAACCGGTGCAAAAGCCGCATCCGCCGATCTGGCTGGGCGGCGACCACCCGGACGCGGTGCGCCGCGCCGCGAAACTCGGTGACGGCTGGATTGCGGCGGGCGCATTGAACTCGATTGAATTCGCGCAATCAGTGGGGATTCTTCGCGCAGAACTCGAAAAACGTGGCCGCGATCCCACGATTTTCCCGGTCTCAAAACGCGTGTTCCTGTCGGTGGCAGAACGCGCGGAAGATGCCAAAGCCGAACTCGACCGCTGGTTCCAAATGGTCTATCGTCGGCCCGGCGGCGCCGGCGCGGGTGACGTGTACGGCACGCCCGGGCAAGTGCGTGAACAACTGGAAGCACTGGTCGCCGCGGGGGCGAATCATCTGCTGGTCAATCCCGTGGGCCGGCATATTGAACAGGTCGATGCGCTAGCCGAAGTAGTGAGCCTGAAGTAGGCATAGCCTTATTTTCAGTGGATCCGGAAAGCACCCATGCAGGAAAATTTTTCCAATAGCACACAAAATTTTGATGTCGTGGTGGCCGGTTGCGGTGTTGCAGGTTTGAGCGCGGCAGTGGCCGCCGCAGAAGCCGGTGCGCGCGTGGCGGTGCTCGAGCGTTCCACCTATGACGAACGCGGCGGTAACACACGCTACACCACGGCGGCTCTGCGCATGGAAAGCGAGGAAGCTGTCTCCGGCGATTTCGTGCAGCGCTTTCTCGATAACTGCGGCTACCACGTGCAGCCGGACTTTGCCGCATCGACCGTGCTCGATTATGCCAACTGGCCGGCGATGGTGCGTGCGTTGGCGTTTACCGATCCCGAATTGATTGTTTTTTTTGCGGACAACGTGCCGCCCGCCATCTCATGGCTCAAGGCGCATGGCGTCAAATTCGGCGGCATTGGTTTTTATGGTTTAACGCCGCGCGCATCGCCGCGCATCGCGATTACCGGCGGTGGCTTGCATTTGATCGAGGTGATGACCGCGCACGCGGAAAAAATCGGCGTGCAATTCTTTTACGAAACAGCTGCGCAGAGTCTCGTGCAATCCACACAGGGTATCGTGTGCGGCCTGCGCGCCGGCAGCAAAGCAGGCACGCGGCATTTTGCCTGTCGCTCGGTGATCCTTGCCTGCGGCGGCTTTCAGGGCAACCCGGAAATGGTGGTGCGTTACATCGGCCCCAAAGGCCGCTACCTGCGCCCGGTCGCGCGCGGAGGCTACTACGACAAAGGTGAAGGCATCGACATGGCGTTGCGCGCTGGCGCGGCACCCGCTGGCGATTTTGCAGAGTACCACGCGGAGCCGATTGATCCGCGCTCCAGTGCCACCGAGCCCATCGTAATGGCCTACCCGTATGGCGTTCTGGTCAACCAGCAGGGGCAGCGATTTACCGACGAAGCACCGGGGCCGATAGACGCCAGCTACGAAGACACCACGCGCCTCATCGCCGATCAAACCAAGGGCATCGCGTTCTGCATTTTAGATAATAAAATCAATGATATAGAGAACTCGCGGCGGATCGTGCGTTCGGATCAGCCGCCCGTAACCGCGCCCGATGTGGCGTCACTCGGACGCACGCTGGGCTTTGTCGGCGATGCCGCGCAGCGCGCCATCGACGCCTACAATCGCGCGTGTCCTGGCGGCGTGTTCAATCCACACACGCTGGATGGCCTCGCGACCACCGGGCTGTCGCCGCGCAAATCCAACTACGCCGTACCGCTGGACACGCCGCCTTACCACGCATATCCGATTATTTCGTCGAACACGTTTACCTTCGGCGGCCTGAAAGTAAACGTCGATGCGCAAGTGGTCAATCAGGACGGCGAGTTGATGCAAGGCCTGTATGCGGCGGGGGAAACCGTCGGCATTTACTACGGCAAGTATCCGGGTGCGACTTCGGTGCTGCGCGGCGCAGTGTTTGGCAAGCGCGCAGGGGAACATGCGGCGCAACAGGCGGCTGCAGTGCGGCTCAGTCGGCGGTAATGTTCACCGCTTTGGCCAGTGCCAGCCACTTGCCGGCTTCGTCCTTGAGGAATTTGTCGAACACTTTTGGCGAAGTGCCTGCAGGCGCGCCGCCCTGGGCCGCGAGCTTTTGCACGATATCGGGTTCCGCCACGATATCGGCAATCGCGCGCGATAACTTTTCGAGTATTGCCGGTGGTGTTTTTGCGGGTGCCAGCACGCCCTGCCAGATGTCGATCTGCACTCTCGGGTACCCCAGTTCGGTCATCTTCGCAACATCCGGCGCCAGCGGGCTGCGTTTATCCGTGGTTACCGCCAACGCCACCAGCCGCCCTGCCTTTACATGCGGATAAAACCCCAGCACATTGGATATCGACACCTGAATCTGCCCTGACACCAGATCCAAGGTGATTGGGCCGGTGCCTTTGTACGGGACGTGAACCAGATCGAGTTTAGCTTCGTGTTTAAGCAGTTCCATCGCCAGATGCTGGGTGCTGGCTACACCGCCTGAGCCATAATTCATCTGCCCCGGTTTGCCGCGCGCGTGGGCGATAAATTCTTTGAGCGTTTTCGCCGGCACGCCCGCGTTCATCGCCAGCATCAGCGTGCCGCTGGCAATCTGGCTGACCGCTGCAAAGTCTTTTGCAGCGTCGATGCGTGCAGAGCGCGACAAGAGCGCCGAGGTCAGATGCCCTATGTTGAACACCGCATAGGTATAACCATCGGCCGGCGCGCGTGCCGCCATCTCAAGGGCAATGTTGCCGGTGGCGCCGGTGCGGTTATCGGTGATCACGGGGTGGCCGAAGCGCTCGGCAAGCCGCGCGCCGATCAGACGGGCCGCGAAATCGGTGCCACCGCCGGGTGCTACGCCAACCAGAAAGCGGATGGGCTTCGTGGGATACGCGGAAACATTTTGTGCCGCGGCGGCCGCCCAGGAAACACTGATTCCGACGACACCGATGCTGGTCAAAAGGCTGAGGCGCATTCGCCGATAATTCATCGCGACCCTGCCTTGGATGTACTGATGACGCTTATCGTAAGTAATTGTTTTAATTGAATATTTTTAAGCGCTCTTACGCTGCACAAATTCGATTTTGTAGCCGTCCGGGTCTTCGGCGAACGAGATCACGGTGGTACCATGTTTCAGCGGCCC
>SYEN01000129.1 GCA_005800795.1 Burkholderiales bacterium
CAGCAGCAGCGTGTAGCCGTCGGGCGCAGCCCGTGCAACGATTTCTGTGCCCATTACACCTCCGCCGCCCGCGCAATTGTCGACCACGAACTGCTGGCCCCGCGCATCCGCAAGTTTTTGTCCCAGTGTACGCGCCATCAGATCGACACCGCCGCCAGCAGGAAATGTGACCATGACGCGCACGGGTTTGTTGGGGTAACTGCGGGCGGGGTCGGCAGTTTGTGCGTTCGCCGCGTTCCCAATCAGGCTGCCCGCAGCCAACAGCACGGCACAAGTGGCCCGTGGATCGCGCGGTTGCCGCGTGCCGCAGCGTGCGCAGAAACGGTCCCGATTGCCTATTGGTTGATTGCAATCAGCGCAGCGTCTTAGCAAATGGCTCATGGGCCGACAATTTTACACGGTGCGTTGGCTGGTTTTTCGCGGGATGGAATGCTACATTTCACCGGAACATGCGGTTAGTTCACAAGTTATCAGGCCATGCGGAAAGCCGCCCGGCGAAATCCCAATTGAAACAAGACACCCAGTATTACCCCTGGTTTGACTGGCTGCGCGGCATACTGGCTGTAGTGGTCATGCTTAAACATGACGGGTTGATCCCGTGGGAGCATGCCGGCAATTTTGCCGTGCAGGTGTTTTTCGCCATGAGCGGGTGGCTTATCGGCGGCATTTTGATTCATCTGAAGCCCGCCGATTTGCCGCGCTTTTATTTCAATCGCGCGGTGCGTATCTGGATTCCGTACTACATCGGATTCGGCTTGTTGATTGCCGCCAGTCTGTTGCGCGATCCGGTCACCGCCAAATGGCTGGAAATCGTGTTTTATAAACTGAGTTTTGTCTACAACGTGTTTGGTACGCAGCAGCTGGCTGAACACGTAAACGCAATGCCACTGCGCGGCACTGGCAGTCACTTCTGGAGTGTTAACGCCGAGGAGCAGTTTTATCTGCTGGCCCCGCTGCTATTGGTGCTGGTGCGTCGCGAATGGGCGCGAGGCATTGGCGTGTGGTTTGCCATCGCCGTCGTGGCTTGGATCAGCCATATTTATGCCAGCATCGTGTTTGGCGTGCTGGCGGCTGTGGCTGTGCATCGCTATGGCGAGTTTCATCTTAAAAAGCCGGTGCAAGCCGTTTTGATCGTGATGTTGTTCGGTTCGGCAGCGGGCTTGATCACAAAACTGGAATATGACCTCATGGCGCCGATCGCTTCTATCGCCATTGTGTTACTGCTGGCCCAGCGTGGCGTTCAGGATCGCATCGGCGCGATTGTGGGTGGCATGTCCTACCAGCTTTACCTCAATCATTGGATCGGTTTTTTTGTCGCGCACGCGGTATTCAAGCCCTTTGGCATGCGGGATTCGGCAGCTGCGCACGTGCTGAGTTTCTGCCTGAATGTCAGCCTGGCGGTAGCCATGTACTGGTACATCGACAGACGCATGTTGGCCGCGCGCGGCCAGATGTACACCGAGGCGCGCGGACAACTCATCGTAAGGCTTGCCTATGGCATGGTGGCGATAGGCTTGATAGCGGGGTTGGCGCTGATGGTAGTGCGTCGGTAGGCAAGTCGCGCAACAACCGCTATTTCCTGGTGGCCGTCCTGGCTTTCTTCTTCGCCGCCACAGGTTTTCCAATTGCTGCCGCTGGAATCACCGGCAACAGCAGGTAGGAAGGTTTGTCTTTGCCCGTATGGATCGTGTTAAGTGCGCCGTCGTTGTAATCGGCGTGATAGTGCGTGAAATGCGCCGAGCCGTGACCGTCTTTCGGGCCGATGTCCAGACGCAGTTTGTGGCCTTTCTTAATCACGATGCTGGTCGACATGACTTCGACTTCGCAATCGACGATTTCACCCTTTTTCAGCGGCCAGCGTTCGTTGTGCGTGTGATAGGGGCGGTAGGGCAGCGATTGTTCGCGATCCAGCTTGCGGTGCGAAGCGCGCAGCCAGCCTTTGGTGACGCATTCGCACGGCTCGCCACGCTGGCCGACTTCGGGTACGTCTTTTCCCTTGGTGTCCATGTGGCGCAGCGTGGCAAAAATATCCATGTCTTCCGACGTGCTCGACACCCATAGCTTTAGCACGATCGGCCCGGTAATCTCGGTGTCCTGCTTCATGGGCGCGGTTTCAAACGTCACGCCGGTGCGCCCGCCATGGTTGTGGCGTCCGCCGGGTGAGGCTTCGTAGGTGATCTTCGTAGCTTTGCCGGGCGGCATGGTGCCGATCGCACCTTCGGCAGCTTTTCCATTGCCTGCCTTGGCAACCTTGGGTTGGAGATAAAATTTCGTCCACTGCGTGCGTGCCAGCGGCCATTCGTTTTCGGTACGGAACGGATAACGTTTGGTACCGCCGGTACGGATTTCCAGTTTCACCGGCGGCTCGTTCATGATGCCGGTGTCGATGCCTTTCAGCCAGTAATCGAACCAGCGCAATTGTTCGGTGCGTGCTTCGAGTGCGTGGAATGGGTGAAAGTGCGAGCCGGTGTGGATGCGCAGCTTCTTGTGCTTTGAGGCCGCGCGCAAGTAACCCTCGGTGTTGCCGCGCAGATGCAGTCCATGACCGCCCCAGTTGCCGACGCTGTACAACGGCACGGTGATCTGATCCCATTGCGCACTTTTCTTGCGCCAGTATTCCGAGTCGAGATCATGGCGCATGTAGTTCCACAGCTGATTGTTGTTGAACGCGTCGGGGTTATACCGGTTCGGCTTGCCGAGCAGGTGATGCGCGGCCTGCATGTACCACCAGCTCACCAGAAAGCCGGACGCAAAAATTCCGCCGTGATAGGCCTGATCGCGATACTGATCCGCGCGGCCTTCCCACGGCATGATGGCTTTGAGGGACGGCGGTTGCAGGCTTGCCACGCGCCACTGAAAATTCGCGTGATACGAAATGCCCAGACAGCCGACATTGCCGTTGCTCCACGGCTGCTTGGCGAAGTGTTCAATCGCATCGAAAGTATCGACCGCTTCCTGATACGAACTCGGCTCCGACGTACCCAGCGATTTGCCCGAACCGCGGCTGTCCACGCGCACCAGCGCATAGCCGCGCGGGCACCACCATAGCGGATTCGCGCACTCCCAGTTCGTGTAGGGATTGGCTTTTTCTTCCAGATCGGGCGGCGGTGTCCACAATTTGTCTTTTTGGTACGGCCCGGTGATCAGGATGATGGGAAACTTGTCACCGTCGGCCCGGTTCGCCATTTCGGGCCGGAACACATCGGCGCGGATGATTGAGCCATCACGCAGCGGTACTGCCACGTCCTTCTCGACAATGAGTTTGTGTTTTTTGGGTTGTGACATCGGGTGCTTGGGCATGGTGGGCTCCGTGACGATGGTTCTGGTGATACCGGCTCATGGCGAAACTAACGCTTGCGCAGACCGCACAATACCCACTCTGTCAGTCCCGCGCAGGCGGGAATCCATACGATGATTCCTTGGGCGCTGTGTTGTGGGTTCCCGCCAGCGCGGAAACGACGGTCAGGCAAGATAGTCTGGCGGCTATTCTGGTTAAGATTTCCATAAAAAAATCAATAAAAACAGATACTTATGAAGACTCGCGCTCAATTCGCCAACCGCACATGATGCGCAAGCTGCTCGCAATCTTCATCCGTCTTCAGCCCGGCCGCGCGAATGCCGTGTGCGGCGAGCGCTTCATCCTGTTCTTCCTTGTCACCTGTAACGCCGACCGCGCCGAGCAATTCGCCATCGGCCGCGCGTATCAAACGCCCACCGCCTTCGGCAAAAATTTTATCGGCCGAGGCCTTGAACAGAAAATCCATAAAGAGCGGCTTTTCCACCGCGCGCACGCGCACCAGACTCGACGAGCGGCCGAGTGCCAGTGCGGCGTAAGCCTTGCCCATCGCCATTTCGAACCGCATCATTGCCGAGCCGTCTTCTTTTTTGAATGCTTTGGGAATCGCGCCGGGTTCAACTACCACCACGGAAATCGGCCGGCAGTTCAGTTCGCGTGCGCGGGCGAGGATGGCGTCGATAATGTCTTCGGCTTGCGCCAAGGCTAGGGTGGCCATGTCATTCTCCTTGAAATGGCATTATAGAGCCGCCCCATCCGGCAGTGCATCCACTACAATGCGCGCAGCCAAAAAAATACGAGGACCTTATGGGTAAATCAGCCGGGCAAAGCTTGTTGTGGATGGCATTGTCGTTGATGTTATTGACACTGGCGGCGGCGTCCGCACAGGCCGCAGAAACCTATCCCACCAAACCGGTGCGCTTTCTGGTCGGCTTTCCGCCCGGCGGCGCCAATGATCTGGTGGCGCGCGTGGTGGCGGTGCGCATGGGGCCACGGTTGGGGCAACAAGTGGTGGTCGACAACCGTGGTGGCGCGGGTGGCAATATCGCGCACGACCTGGCAGCGAAGGCCTCACCCGATGGCTACACCATGGTGCTGGCGTCGGTGGCGTCGCTGGCGATGAGTCCGGGTCTGCATGGCAAATTGCCGTACGATCCGGTCAACGATTTTGCGCCGGTGGCGCAACTGGTCGACGTGAGCAGCCTGATTTCCGCGCACCCGTCCAGCACGGCGCGTACGCTCAAGGATTTTGTCGCGCGCGCGAAACAGCAACCGGACAAACTCACCGTCGGCAATCCGGGCACCGGCAGCATCGGGCATCTGGCGTTCGAGTTGTTCAAAGCCACCGCTGCCATCAAAGTGATCAATGTGCCCTACAAAGGGGGCGGCCCGGCGGTGATCGACGCGATGTCGGGGCAGGTGGAATTTCTCGCGGGCGTCATTTCAACCGGCGCGCCCCATGTCAAAACCGGCAAGCTGCGCGGCCTTGGCGTCACTAGCCAGAAGCGCTCACCGATATTGCCCGATGTGCCCGCAGTCGCCGAAGGCGGCTATCCCGGCTTTGAGGCGAGCGGCTGGCTGGGCATTGCTTTCCCCGCGAAAACGCCCGCGCCGGTAGTCGCGCGCATGCACAAGGACGCCGTTGCCGTGATGGCATTGAACGACGTGCGCGAGCAACTGCAAAGCGCCGGACTCGAACCAGCAGTGAAAGACACGGAAGCGTTTCGCGGCTACATCAAAGCGGAACTGGCGAAGTGGACGCGGCTGATCCGTGAAGCAGGCATCAAAGCTGACTAACGGTAAGTATATGTTTTAATTCAATAAAATATTCTTCAGGCTACGCAACTGTGGCAATAATAAAGCCCGCGAAACGGGCTTTATCAGGGAGGACCGTTACAGACGCGCAAGCGCGACCCGATTTACTTTTGCATGCGGCGGCGCGCGGCAAATCCCATTGATCCCAAGCCGGCCAGCAACATGGCATAGGTTTCGGGTTCCGGTACGGCATGCAGTTGATAGAGTGTGGTGGAGCCGAGATTGGTATTGCCGTTGCCTTCGTTAGCGATGGCCAGGTAATGCTTGCCGTCCATCATGAAGCCCTTCAGGCCTTCGGGTGACAGATCGCCGTCGGTGACAATCATGTCGATGAATCTTGAGTTCTCGGCATCGGTGATGTCAAAGATGGCCACTGCGCCCTTGGTAGTGCGTTCGAGTCCGATGAAGGCAAAGGTGCGTCCCAGCATCTCCATGAGTTCGACGCCTTCCGGTTCAACCCCTTTGTCGCGGCTGCGGCCGTCATCGTAGATGCCGCGCTTGTGGGCTTCACGGTCAAGGATGGAGCCGCTGTCGTAGACCAGGTTGCCGTCGGCATCGCGGATCGAAAAGGAGCGCCCACCTGCGGTAACCGGATTACCGATGATCGAATCCCTGTTTGAAATTCGCATGCCGACCAAATCGGCGTTCACCGGCCCCACGTTGGAGGCAGTTACATTCAACCGGTCTGCATCGTCCTCGCGATAGTCGCCTTCGTTCGCCATCACCATCATGGTTCGGTTGCGGGATTGGTAGCTTGCCATGCCGTCCGGCATGTAAAGGCCCTTGACCGAGTAGTTGGCAAAGGTCACCACACCACCTGTTTTGGGGTCTATCTCATTGCCGGCGATGCTGAAATCTTTCAGGCCCAGGCCCACCACCTTGTCGAAGGTGTTGGTATTCAGGTTAAGCACGCCTACGGAATTGGCTTCTTGCAGGCTGACAAAGGCCTTGCTGCCGTCGCGGCTCACGGCAATGGATTCGGGTTCGAAATCCATGCCCACGCCAGTGCGGATGTTGTTGCCAAATTGCGGCACACCCAGCAGCGTGGGTGTTGCTTCCACCGTGCGTGTGCTCATGTTGATGATGCTGACGCTGCCCACGGGATCGTTGCCCGGTAGTGGAGCATTGAACGCCGCGCCAGGCACGTTGCCACCAATTCTCGTGCCATAGGTGGTTGGCGTGCCTTCATTGGCCACCAGTAATTTGCCGCCATTGGGCGTGAAGGTCAGCATGTCGGGCAGGGCGCCAACGGCGATATTGTTATTGCCTGCGCTCAGGGTGCGCGTGGCCGTATCGTAGAACTGCACGATGCTGGGATTGGTTCGCGTGGGCGCTTCAATCGCAAATGCCGCCACGCCGTTGTGGATGGCCACGCTGTTGACCGAACCGAAGCTGGAGGTATCAATTCGCCCAATAAAGCTGCCAGTGCTCCGGTTGATGACGTTTACGCCCGTTACCCCAGCCACCCATAATGTGTCGGTTGTTTTGTCGAATGCAACAATTTCGGAAAGACCCTGGAACGACCATTGTTTGTTGAATATAACCTGTGCAGACGTGTACAGCGGCGTAAATGCCAGCAGGCAAGTGGCGGACAGCAATTTCATTTTCATCGGGTTTCTCTCGGAGCAAAAAAAGCAGTGGTAGCGAATGGCAAAGTGCAAAAGCGCTGCAAAGAGCCAACACGATTGCAAATCTACTTCGGCGAAAAATACCAGCGCCCTATTACAAATCGATGACGCGCGCCCTGTTGGGCAGGCATTCGGCATTCTGCTGTCGACCAACGGGCAAAAGGGTAGCCATCACAGGGGAGCAACGATGCCCGCGACACGCGACAACTGAGTTTCGTAAGTATCTGTTTTAATTGATTTATTTATATTTCGATGCGACGCGACCGATGGGTATCGTTTCATTGATGTCATCCTGCGGCGTGAATACCCATGCGCAACTCACCGTTGGCGGCTTGCGTTATCAGTTATCAACCTTTCAACAGGCTCTAAAATGCCACCATCCATAACTCAAGGGAGAATTGCATGACGTTAAGACTGGGATTAACCACCGGCGGTGCCGATGGCCCCGCACTAATCGCGCTGGTGCAGGAAGCCGAGCGGCTGGGTTTCGATTCCACCTGGTGCGGCGAATCGTACGGCGTGGACGCGGTGACGCGGCTGGCGTGGTTGGGTGGGCAGACGTCGCGCATCAAGCTGGGAGCGTCGATACTGCAAGTGCCCGCGCGTACGCCGGCGCTGACGGCGATGACCGCGATGACGCTGGATGCGCTGACCGGCGGACGCTTTATTCTGGGTTTGGGGCCGTCGGGGCCGCAGGTGGTCAAGGGGTGGTACGGCGTGCCCTATGGCAAGCCACTCACGCGGCTGCGTGAATACGTCGCCATTGTGCGCGCGGTGCTGGCACGCGAAGCGCCGCTGACGTTCGAGGGCGAGCACTATCAGATTCCCTACAAGGGGCCGGGTGCCACCGGGCTGGGCAAGCCGCTTAAGTGTATTCAGCATGGCCGGCGTGACATGAAAATTTACACGGCGGCCATTAGCCCGGCCGGTCTGGCGTGCGCGGGCGAAGTCGGCAACGGCGTGTTGCCGCTGTTCATGGATCCGGAGCGCGACGACTTGATCGAACTACACGTGAAGAAGGGCATGCAGCGTGCGGGCCGGCCGGTGGATTTCAGGCAGTTTGATATCGCGCCTTTTGTTCCGGTGCATGTGGGCGATGATCTCGCCACATGCCGCCAGCCGGTGAAGGAATGGCTCGCGCTTTACGTGGGCGGCATGGGCGCTCGCGGCAAGAATTTTTATAATGACTACGTGGTGCGCATGGGCTACGCCGTCGAAGCCGCCAAAATTCAGGATTTGTTTCTGGGCGGCAAAAAGGCCGAGGCTGCTGCGGCAGTGCCTGACAAGCTGGTGGATACCGTGGCGCTGGTCGGCCCGCCCGCACGCATACGCGAGCGTTTGCAGGCATGGAAGGCGGCGGGCGAGCGCGGTAGCGTGGGCACCCTGATTTTAATGAAAACCAACAGTGCGGGGCTTAGACTGGTGGCGGAAGGGGTGCTGGCGTAGCGGTGACGCGTGGCAGGAGCGGTTCCCGCATGTGCCGGTGCATTGCGCCTTCCTGGTCTATTGGTTAGCATCGCCACTGTCGTTCTACAACGCTTTCAAATCTAAAACGAGGTTTTCCATGGCATACAAAATTCTCATCATGGGCGCGTCCTACGGTTCGTTGCTCGGCGCCAAGCTCGCGTTGGCGGGGCACAACGTTGATCTGGTGTGCCTGCCTGCCGAGGCGGAGTTGATGAACAGCGAAGGCGCCATTGTGCGCATACCCGTGCGCGGCCGCGAAGGGCTGGTTGAAATCAATTCCAAAAATCTGCCCGGCAAAATGGTAGCCGGTGGCACCGCCGCGTTCGACCCGAAGAATTACGACATGGTGGCGCTGGCAATGCAGGAGCCACAGTACCGTTCGCCCGGCGTACGCGAGCTGCTGGATGCAGTGGCCAAATCGCGCAAGCCCTGCATGTCG
>SYEN01000130.1 GCA_005800795.1 Burkholderiales bacterium
ATCAGCCACGATGGCCTCGCACGCGGCAGCCACACCGGGGGTATACGCCAGCGCCAGATCGCGCTGATTAATCAGCCCCTTGGTCGGCGCTATAGAAATCTTGCCGGGTGTGGGAAATTGGTGATAATCAAGCGCGGCTTTGCGCAGAGAGTCTTCCATGTTTTAGTTTCGCCTGCCGTCGCTTTATCGATTGGCGATTATAGCGGATGGCGAGCGCTGCCTATACCTCAAGGCACCCTGTCCCGCGGCGCGATGGCTACCCTGACGTGACCCCGAACTTAGCGTACGAAAAATTTCTTAACCGTCTCCTCGGCAACCGCTTGCAGGAAGGCCGCATCGTCCTTGCTCACTTTGCCGTAATAGTCGTAGGTATTGCCCGCTGGCGACTTGCCGTAGAGGCTGGCGTATACCGTACCGGCCGCGAGATAGACCCCCAGATACGTAGGATGGCTGCCGTCGTAATCCTGATGCAGCTTGATGTTAGGCCGTTGCCGGTACGCCTCCTCGAAAGCCAGCCCCGCCGGGATCACCAGTGCACCGATTTCGTTACCAACGGAGACGTACATTTCCTCCGTTTTGCGCATCATGTCAGGGCTCGCCGATTGGCTCGGTTTGACGTGCGCCTGCGTCATATAGAGCGCGGTCCTGGCACCGCGTTTGCGGATCACTTCGTTGAACTCGATCACGGTGCGGCGGAATGCGGCGCGCGTGGCATCGGACAGCGCATCGGTGCTGTTGCCCTGCAGTATCACAACCTCCCACGGTTTGTTGACACCCAGCCTGCCGGTTTCGGTCAATGTCTCGATGTTATGGTGCGCGAGTGGCGAACCGGCGATGGTGGCTGCCTTGTATTGGAACGGCTTGGCCCAAACGGGATCGGCAGCCAACGCGATACGGCGCGTATAGAAATGCACACTGCCACTTTAGAAAAAGTAGCTGTTGCCCACGAAAAGCACCCGTTGGGGTGTGTCGACTTGCGGCGCTCGGACCGTGGGATTGGCGGCCTGCGCCGCCACCGCAAGCAGAAGCACGGCGGCCAGCATCAGGGACTGCACCATCAAGGCGGCTCGAGATTGCATGGCAAACAGGGGGTCTTATCGTCGAACTTATAGTTTTAGGCCTATGCGTTTCACCACGGTGGCCCACTTGGTGTACTCCCGGCGAATAAGCGCCGCGAATTCCTCGGGCGTGCTGGCGACGGGATCGTTACCCAATGGCGCATAACGCTCGATCACACAGGTAGACTTCGCGGCTTTGTGCATCTCCTCGCTAAGCCGGGTGACGATAGGCCTTGGCACACCCATTGGCGCGATGATGCCTCCCCACGTGGTCACGTCATAACCCGGCACGCCGGCTTCGGCCACCGTCGGCAACTGGGGAAATGCCTTGGTGCGTGCCGGCCCCGTTACCGCAAGCCCGCGCAGCCTGCCCGTTTGGATGTATGGCGCCACGCTGGTTGCGGGGTCAAACAGGAGTTGCACAAAACCCGACATCGCATCGGTGGCAGCCTGCGCGCCGCCCTTGTAGGGCACATGCAGGATATCGGTGCCGCTCAGTATCTTGAAATACTCTCCGGCCAGATGGCCGACCGTACCGGCGCCCGCCGAGCCATACGCCAATTGCCCGGGTTTGGCTTTTGCCAGCGCTACGAGCTCCTTCACCGACTTGATCGGCAATGTCGGAGAAACAACGAGGAACAACGGACCACTTACCGCCTGTGAGATCGCCTGCACTTCCTTGTCAACATCGTACGGCAGATTGGGCGTGATGCTGCGGTTGATGGCGAGCGGCCCTGCGCCCGCATAAGCAATGGTGTAGCCATCCGGTGCGGACCTCACCAGCGCCTGCATGCCGATGGCGCCGCCCGCTCCGGCGCGATTGTCGGGGATCACTTGTTGCCCGATCTGCCTCGACAGCTCCAACGCGTAGAACCTGGCGGAGGTGTCGGTGGCGCTGCCGGTCGCAAACGGAATGATCATGCGTATAGGACGATTGGGATAGCCCTGCTGTGCTGCCGCGCTGGCGGCAAGTAACACGGCCCCTACGGTTGCGGACAACATGACCGCACGCCGCCAGGGGCGTTTACCGGCCCCGGGTCGCAGGCGATTATTAGACGGCAGAGAAGCATTCGATGTAGCGCACTGAACTTCGATCATTTTCAACACCCTTTGCTTAAGCGGTATCCCAAAAGTTCGGGTATGGGCTGATGGGTATGCCTGCTACCGCCCGATTATTTTGCCGGCTGTTTCAACAATTCCGGCAATATCGAGTCACGAAAAAGCTTTTCGCCCATCGCGGCGATGCGCGCTTCGCCCACTTTGGCGATGACGGCTTCCTCAGTTCCGGCAAGCTTCCAGTCCTTGTAGTCGTCTTGCGTGGGCAGGCCCATCGCTTCGGTCAGCAGGTTGACGTAGTTCACCACCTTAAACGGCTCGCGGCCTTCGAGCGCGCACAACAGCCGCTGGCAGGAGTGAAACACCGTGGCGACGGTATCCGCTTGCGTGCTTACGGCCGCGTCGCATACGGCACGCGTGGCGTCCTTTAGCGAAGCCGGCACGCGCGACAGCGCCGAGCACATATGCCCCGGCGAGGACACCTCGGTCGTCACCAATTCCAGCCCCGGTATCAACCGCAGCAAATCCTCCACCAGCGGGTTGACATCGACCTCGTGAAAACCAAAATGCTTGTGGAGCATCACCCGGCGCTCGATGCGATGCGTCAGCTTCGCGGCTAGCACGTCACGGCGGGCGTGCAGCATCTGCGCGAAATTCGATAACTGAAACTGCGCATCGGTGTATTCGCCCATGAACGCATTCATGTGGCGGTAACACGACGGACACCAGCTCACCACCTGCCCGGTGCCGTGCGCGTTAAATTTTTCGACGGTGCGTTTGCCCATGCCCTCGGCCGCGCGCAGGTTGCCATCCTTGGCCGTGCCGCAACAGTAACCCGCGCCGCCTGCCGGTGTGACTTCAATGCCCACAGCCTCCAGCAGCGTGATGGCGCTGTGAATGATGTCGCCATGACGCACCACGTTGCAGCCGTACCAGAAGGTTACCTTGTCATTCATGATGAATGGTCAGCGTTGCCAGCGCTCGATCTCTTCCGCCGTCATTTGCGTGCCGGCAAAGGCATTGATCACGCGGAAAAAATCCTTCGCATCGCGCCCAATGAGTTTGGTCTGTTCAGCCGGCACGTCCAGCGAACCCATCGCGCTCATCTGACCGACGCGTACCATTTTCATCGCGTTGATGCCTTCGGGGCAGGCGTCGATGCAGCGCGACGATTGCGTGCACACTTTCAGCCACGCCACGCTTTCGGCGTTGCCCGGTGTTTGCCTTAACCAATCGAGCACGCCCGACACCGTCGCTTGCGGTTCGGCGTTAGTCAGGCCGTCGCTGTAACGCGTCATCGGGCAGGCTTCAAAACATTTGCCGCAACGCGTGCAGCGCGCGAGCGTGTCCGCGATGAAATCATCGAGGTGTTCGCGCAGCGTCGTGGTTTTTTTGGTCACAAAAATATTCAATTAAAACAATTACTTACATAACCCCTGCACAGGCTATCGCCCCGACAACTTCAACGCCTTTTCCAGCACCGCGTTCGAGCGCGCAGCCCGCGGCATCAGCCATTTGAAGCCTTGCGCCACCACTTCATCAACGTTGTCGGCCTCAACGTGCGGATGGCCGCAAGCGACATTAGCCGCCTTGCAGATCGCCAGAATTTCCGCGATGGCGCCTGCCACCACCGGATGTTTGTACTGGCGCGGAAAACCCAGGTTCTGTGACAAATCCCCCTCGCCGATCACCACGGCACCGATGCCTGGCACTTCCTTCAAAATCTTCGGCAGGTTTTTCATGCCCACCACGTCCTCGCACATGATGGCGACGAGAATCTCGCCCTTGGGATCGAGCGGCCACACGTCGGCACGGTCGTAGTATTCCTGTTGCGAAATGCCCCAGTAGCGTGCGGCGTTGGCGGGCGCGTCACCGCGCTGGCCGGCGGGCTCGTAACGCGGCGCGCCGGTGGGACGCGCGTAGCGGCATGCAGCCACAGCGCTGCGCGCTTCTTCCACCGTGCTGATGTGCGGCCACAAGATGCCGTAGACGCCCTGATCGAGCACCTGCTTGGCGATCCACTGATTCATTTCAATGCCGTTGGGCGGTATGCGCACCATCGGCGTAACGGCCGGAGCGACACTGCCCGCTGCCGCGATTTGCTGCCGGTTCAGCATGTACTGCAAACTGTCGCGCAGCGCGCGGATGTCGTAGGCGTTATGCTCCATTTCGAACACCACACCGTCGTATTTTTCGGTGGTTACGGCTTGCGCAGCAGCCGTCTCGGACGGCTGAAAACACACAAAAGCGTTTTTGCCCGATTCGAGTGCCCTGATGATGCCGTTGAGTCTGGGAATGGCCATTTTTTCTCCGATTAAAATTATTCGTTACGAATTTTTGCCGTTTGAATCACTTTGCGCCACTTGTCGATATCGGCGCGCATGAAAGCCTCAAGCTCAGCCGGAGAAGACGCCAGCGCGTCCACCCCGTCGCGCGCAAGTTTTTCCTTCATCGCAGGCGCCAGCAGGGCGGCACGAATCAAGCCCTGCATTTTTTCGGCCACCCCTTTGTTGAAGCCGGCGGGCGCGAGCAGCGCGTGCCAGGTCAGCACTTCCAGCCCCTTGTAACCCAGCTCGTCCATGGTGGGAACATCGGACGCGATGGATTGGCGCTCCCCCGCCCCAACGGCCAACATGCGCACACGGCCCGATTCCTTGAACGGCAACGCCACACGCAGCACGTCGAACATGAGATCGATGTGCCCTCCCAGCAAGTCAATGCGCGACGGTGCAGCGCCTTTGTACGGCACGTGCACCATGTCAACGTTTGCCAGTTGCTTTAGCAATTCCATGCCCAGGTGCCCTGCCGAGCCCGTGCCCGAAGACGCGTAACTGAGCTTGCGCGGTGCAGCGCGCGCGAGCGCCAGCAGTTCCTTCACCGACTTCGCCGGTATCGACGGATGAATCACCAGCGCGTTGTATTGCTTGGAGATGAGGGTGATCGGCGTGAAATCCCTGATAGGGTCGTAGGGCACCTTCGCCATCAGGCTGGGGTTGGTGGTGTGCGTACCGTACGGCACGTACAATGTGTAACCGTCCGGCGCAGATTTCGCCACATGTTCGGCTGCAATATTGCCGCTGGCGCCGGGCCGAGGGTCGATCACAATCGGCTGTCCCCACGCCGCCGTCAGCGGCTGCCCCACGTAGCGGCCCATCAACTCGCTGCCGCCCCCTACCGGCGTGCCGATGATGATGCGGATGGGTTTGGCGGGATAATCACTTTGCGCGTGTACGCCTGCCATGCTCAACATGCCCGCAGCCAGTGTCAGCCTTCCGCCGAGTATATTCATGATGCAATCGTAGCACGGGGCACGGGGCACGGGGCGCCGGAACTCGGTGGCCGCGAAGTGTGTTATTTTTGCGGCTGCCTTCAGAGGAATGTCATTTTGGCCGATCATGCCCCCGCCCAGCGCACCGAGCTCTATCCCGACATTGAACCGTTTGATGCCGGCATGTTGCCGCTGGACGGTTTGCACCAGATGTATTGGGAAGTATCGGGCAATCCGAATGGCAAGCCCGTGGTGTTTTTGCATGGCGGCCCTGGCGCTGGGGCGTCGCCTGCGCACCGTCGTTTTTTTGATCCGCGCCACTACCGAATCGTAATTTTCGATCAGCGCGGCGCCGGGCGTTCCGTGCCGCTGGGTGAATTGAAGGACAACACCACGCCGCATTTGATCGCGGACATGGAAGCATTGCGCAAACACTTGAACATCGAACGCTGGCTGGTGTTCGGCGGCTCGTGGGGCAGCACGCTGGCACTGGCCTACGCCGAGCATCACCCGGATCGCTGCAGTGGTTTGATTCTGCGCGGCATTTTTTTGTGCCGAAAAAGCGAGATCGACTGGTTTTTATACGACCTTAAGAATCTGTTTCCCGAAGCGTGGTATGCCTTCGCGGGTTACATTCCCGACGCTGAACGTGGCAATTTGCTCAAGGCTTACTACAAGCGCCTGACGGATCCCGATCCGGCGATTCACATGCCCGCCGCGCGCGCGTGGGGCCGCTACGAAGGCTCATGTTCGACGCTGATGCCCAGTCCTGAAACCGTCGCGTATTTCGGTGGCGACGTGGTGGCGCTGGGGCTTGCGCGCATTGAAGCGCATTATTTCACCCATGATATTTTTCTGCCGATTAATTCGTTGCTTAAAAATATCAATAAAATCAATAACATACCGGGGATCATCATTCAGGGCCGCTACGACGCGGTATGCCCGATCATTACCGCCGACGATTTGCATCGCGCGTGGCCGCAAGCCGAGTATCGTATCGTGCCCGACGCGGGCCATGCCGCGTGGGAGCCGGGCATTTGCCAGCAGCTTGTCGCGGCCTGCGAAAAACTCAAATTCATCAAGGAGTAGTGCACTGTGAAACTCGTTACTTTTTCCGAATCCGCGCGTCAGCCCTCGAAGACGGGCGTGATCGGCGCGGACAGTGGCGTAATCGATATTGCCCGCGCAGCCAAGTCGGCGAAAGTCGCGCTGCCGTTTGACGCCGGCTGCATGATTTCGCTGGTGGCTTCCGGCAAGAAAGGCCTGGCGGCGATCAAGCAGGCTACTGCGAGTTTGAAGAAAAGCCATTTCCCGCTCACCAAAGTAAAACTGCACGCGCCGATTCCGCGTACGCGCAAGAATATTTTCTGCGTCGGCTGGAATTATCTCGATCACTTTAACGAAGGCGCGCATGCCAGTCCGCAAGTGCGCGAAATGCCCACGCATCCGGCGTTTTTTACCAAGCAGCCTCTGTGCATGAACGCGCCGTTCGGCAACGTGCCTGCACACGGCGGCGTCACGCAAAAACTCGACTGGGAAGTCGAACTCGCACTGGTCATCGGCACCGGCGGCATCAACATCAACGAAGCCAACGCAATGAAGCATGTGTTCGGCTATACCGTAGCCAACGACGTGTCCGCGCGCGAAGTGCAACGTCATCACGGCCAACAGTGGTTTCGCGGCAAAAGCCTCGACGGCCATCTGCCGATGGGGCCGTGGATCGTTACCTCCGATGCGGTGAAAGACCCAAACAACCTTGATCTGCAATGCCGCGTCAACGGCGTGGTCAAGCAATCATCGAACACCCGGCATTTGTATTTCAAACTGCCGCGCATCATCGCCGAGCTTTCAGCGGGGCTGACGCTGGAGCCGGGCGACATCATTCTCACCGGCACGCCGTCGGGCGTGGGCCACGCACGCACACCGCCGGAGTTCATGAAGCCCGGTGATATCATGGAGACCGAAGTTGAAGGCATCGGCCTGCTGCGCAACAAGATATCAAAATAGTCAATTAAAACAAATACTTATGGAGACGCCATGGATACTGTCGCGAATACTAAAATTACCGTGATACCGAGTGGCGCAGCGCTGGCCGCCGATGTCGTCGGCGTCGATCTGTCGCTGCCCATCAGCGACGCGCTGTACGCGCAAATCCGCAAAGCATGGAACGAACATCTGGTGCTGCGCTTTCGCGGACAGAAGCTCGACGACCCGCAGTTTCTGACATTCGCGCGTCTCTTCGGCGAGCTCGACAAGGCGCCAATCCACGCGGGCAAGGATGTGCAGAATCCCTTTCCCGAAATCACTGTGATGTCGAACATTAAAGTCAACGGCAAATCCATCGGCAACCTTGGCCACTATGAGGCGGTATGGCACAGCGACATGAGCTACAACGAGAAGTGCCCGATAGGCAGTCTGCTTTATTCCATCGAAGTGCCGCCTGCCGGCGGTAACACCGGGTTCAACAACATGTACCTTGCATGTGAAACGCTGCCGCCGGAACTCAAACACGCGATCACCGGCAAGACCTGCCGTCATGACAGCAGCCGCAACAGCGCGGGCGAGTTGCGCAAGGGCTTCAAGGAAATCACCGATCCGCGCGAAGCACCTGGCGCGAATCATCCGCTGATTCGCACGCACCCGGAAACACGACGCAACGCGCTGTTCCTCGGCCGCCGCCAGTCGGCTTACATCAACGGACTGCCGCTCGATGAAAGCGAAGACCTGCTGAACCGCCTGTGGGCTCACGCCACGCAAGCGCGCCTTGAATGGTACCAGGTGTGGCAGGTGGGCGATCTGGTGATGTGGGACAACCG
>SYEN01000131.1 GCA_005800795.1 Burkholderiales bacterium
TACAACTATCGCGGCGTGTCGAAGTATTATTTCCCGATGTATCTGAAGGAAATCGAATACCGATACAATCACCGCAACGACAACGTTTTTAAGCTTTTCTTGAAACTCTACTTTGGTTACGTTTCGCCCTAATTACCTTAAATTTTGACGGTAATTTCAGCATTCGCGAAAGTGGTATTGCTGGCGACAGCAACCTTAGCTTTGTAGGAAATACAGAAATTATTTCGGGTGGAACGATCAACCTTCAGGGCCTGATTGGCACACCACCCGGCAACACTTTTACTATTGGTGCTCCTACAGTTAATGTCAATGTCGGTGGAGCAAATCTCTCTCTCCCCTTAGGTAAATCCTTACTCTTGGACGCCCCTCTCACGCTTTCCGTGCCTGAAGGTGCTTCGCAGGGCAACATTATTATGGTAAACGCTGGTGGTAGCACACTTAATTCGACTTCCAGCAACGCCAATATCGGAACTGGTGCGACCAATGTCACCACTACTAACTTTGGTGTTATTACTGTAGGCAAGGGTGCCTTTACTCTAAACGGCGGTAGCCAATTAGAAAACAACGGCGCTATCTCAATCACAGCATCGAACCTACCAACAGCGCCCGTAGCCGTTGCGCGAGTTCCAATTGTGCGCAACCCAACCTTTTCAGGCGGTGCAATCGCAAATCGAAGTAACGGTCTTCCGCCTGCCGCAGCATCAACCTTAGCGTCGACGCGAATTCCAACCGTCAGCGTCAATCTGCAAAAACGCGAACCGGTGTTTTGACGCCATTCCGCGAAAGCTGGAACACATATCCGGCCCGATGCGGCAATGACATCTGCCTTTTCAGGTATCAGCGTCCCGGATTAGCCCGCGAATCACGCCGCCGAAATCTAGCGATTTTTGATTTGCCGTGGCGCACGCACCACGGACGCCCGCGTAAACTGCATGGCCGTATCCCACTGCGCTTCCAGCCGCGTGATGCGCCGGTCGTGTTCGCGCAATTCACCCGATAGCGCTTTCAACGTTTCGCCGACACGTTTGACTTCATCGGCAAGTTTGATCGCATCACGTACTACACCCACCACATCGGCAATCGCGCTCATGGACTTATTACGCAGCTTTCTGCTGAGTTTTCTGAATATGCTGCAACGCTTCGTTCGCTGCGGCCAGCCCTTCTGCAAGCGCTGCACGTGCCTCGGCGGTGGATTTGCGCAATTCCTCGGCCAGCGCCAGCAACACGCGCTCGTCTTCCGTGGGCGTGCGCTCGCAACGGCGGCGCACCAGTTCGGATACGCTGACACCCTCCTTGAGCGACTCTTTCGCCAGAAATGCCTTGAAAGCCTTGCTGCCCAACAGGGTGATTCTTTCTGATTTGGTTTGCATGCGCATCTCCGATATGTGCATGCTCATGATAATACACATACTTCGCTCAGGTCAATCAATGACCCAACACTTCTTCAAACCAGAATAAATTGTAACTATTTATTTTTATTGGGTTTTTACGGCGCAGCGGTCACCACCACTTCCCGTGAATCCGCCCTCCCCTGCTCATCCACCACCCGCAACAGATAACGCCCCGGTTGCGCAGGCTTCCACGGCAGTGCGATGCCGGGCTTGCCTGCCGTGACAAAACTGTCGTTGGCGAACCAGTAGAGCGTGTTAACGCCGCCCTCGGCGGTGGCGGCGAGCGGCACCACGTTACGCTCCGGTTGCGAGGTGCGCATTACGTAGGCCGCGCCCCGCACCGGCGCACTGATCGCGGGCGGCGTACCGCCGTTGATGGCTGACCCACAATCCCCCGACGGCGGCGCGCGGCGCGGCACGCCGGCCTGTGCATACAGGCGCATCAGGTCGGACGGCCAGTATTCATACACCACCTGTTGCACGCGGCCCTGCTCATACGGCGGGCACGCCACGCGCCCGCTGCGCATGTCGATCATCACCGCGCGGTGCACGTCACTCACACGGATCGGCGATTTGCCGGGCACAAACCACCTCGTCGCTTTCATCGGGCAATGTACGTTGGGCAAATCACCTGACGCCGCGCAGACCTCGACTTTTGTAAGATTCGGCGGATTGCGGAAAACCGGTTCGGCCAGCACGCGATCCTCGGCAGCAATAGCGTCAACGATCTGAAAGAACAGGGGGGCCGCCGCCTGCACGCCCACGTAGGCAGGATTGCCTTCACCGTCGAAGCGGCCTATCCACACCGCCAGCACATACGGCCCGAAGATGCCCGCCGACCACGCGTCGCGAAACCCCCACGAAGTGCCGGTTTTCCACGCCACGGGTATCGATGCGCGCGTGCCAGCTATGGCGCCTTCCGGGTGCGGGTTGCCTCGCAGAACATCCAGCGTCATGAAGCTGGCTTCTTCGGAGAGGAGACGAATGCCTTCGGGAGCGGTTTCTTTCTCTCCAGCAGTTTTGCGATAGTGCAACGGCCTCAATACCCCACGATTCGCCAGCACGCCATACAAAGTAACCAGTTCCTCCATCGACACATCGCCACCACCCAGCGCCAACGCCAACCCGTAATGCTTTTCGCTGGCCATGCGCGACACACCCGCGCGCTTCAGAAAGTCATACAGCGACGGCTGCGACAGCTTCGCCGCCAGCCCCACCGCTGGCACGTTACGGCTGCGGATCAACGCGTCGCGCGCGGTGACCGGGCCGATGAATGTGCCATCAAAATTCTCCGGGCTGAAAGGGCCGAATGCCGCCGGGGAATCCTTCAGCACCGACAGTGGATGAATCAGGCCCTGATCCATCGCCAGCGCATAGATGAAGGGTTTCAAGGTTGAACCCGGCGAGCGCTTGGCGAGCGTGCCGTTCACCTGCCCATTGATGGCCGCGTTGTGAAACGCCGCCGAGCCGACCACGGCCTTGACTTCCATGGTGCGGTAGTCGATCAACATCGCCGTGGCGTTTTCAATGCCGATGCGGCGCTGGCGTTCGACGTAGCGGTGGATCTGCCGTTCCAGCGTGCGCTGTAATTTGAGATCGAGCGTGGCGTGGATTTCACGCGATGCATTTTCGTTTGCGGTGTTTCCAGCATTGCGCGCCACCAGTTGATTCACCGTGTGCGGCGCATGAAACGGCAACTGATTGGCGCCGCGCAGATTCAGTGCGAGCTTCATCAACCCGGCCTGTGACGCGGCAGATGGGTGACGCGCAAGCCAGCGGTCAAATAACCGCAGCCGCGCGCCGGTCAGTGACGCGCCGTCCGCCTGTTCCTGCTTGCGTGCCTGCGCCGCCCCTGCGGTACGCCCCAGAGAACGCCTTGCAGGCGCCTGCGGAATCACCGCCAGCGTCAGGGTTTCAGGGAGCGACAACGCCCGCGTCGATTTGCCAAAATGAATCAAACTTGCCGAGCCAACACCTTCAATATTCGCACCATAGGGCACCAGATTCAGATACGCCTCAAGAATTTCGCGCTTGGAGCACATTGCCTCCAGCTGCAGCGCACGCGCAATCTGCTTCACTTTTCCACCCAGGCTGCGTGACTGATTGCGATCCATCAAACGCGCAAGCTGCAGGGTAATGGTGGAGCCGCCCTGACGCGGTTCGCGCGTGACATAGGTGCGCCAACCGCCGCGAGCCAACGCCAACGGGTTCACGCCCAGGTGCCGGTAAAACCAGCGGTCTTCCTGCAACAGAAACGCCTCGATGATGTCCGGCGCAATCGAGTCCAGCGGCAGCCACAAGCGATAGCGATCATCTTTTGCCAGCGTCAGACGCAGCACTTGGCCACGGGCGTCGTAAACGGCGGTGGAGGACGTGTAGTGGCTGGCAATCGACGGCCTGGGCCAA
>SYEN01000132.1 GCA_005800795.1 Burkholderiales bacterium
CACCGCAACGACAACGTATTCAAGCTCTTTCTTAAAATCTACTTTAGTTACGTTTCGCCCTAATTACCCTAATATTTGAATACTTGTATTCAATCCGGCACGGCGGCGGAGTTTGCCGCTTACATCAAGAGCGAAGTCGTCAAGTGGGCACGCGTGATCAAGCAGACAGGCATCACACCCGAGTAGTCAACGGTCAGCTCGCATCCACCGACTGCACGAATATCACTTCGCAACTGCCTTGCCCCGTATCGTCGCGTGTCAGGGAGCTGCGCCAACCCCAGCCATCCTTGGCCTTGACTTCGACCAAGTAGCCCGACAACTTCACGATCTGCCCTTTGCGGATTTTATCGAGCGTGCGCGCCACACCGGCATCGGCCGGAATCAGGTGCATGTTCGCGCTGGAGGTTTCAATCTCTCGACGGGGGATCGGCGGCTCGCCTTCATAGCGCCAGTAGTACCATCGGCTGCTCTGCGAAATCGACAGCCGGTCGGTTACCGGCGTTTCACTCATGCGTCCCCAGCCGAAGGCGACTTCCAGCGGCGACAAATCCGCTTCGCGCCCTGTGCGATAGCTGCTGACCGAAAGCGCGCGTGCGGTCAGACCGAACTGCGCCAGGATTCTGATTTCGTAGCCGTTCATCGTGAACACATGGGGCCGCGGCACCGCGTCCTGCCGCGGCGCGTCGCGTTCCGAGGCCACTGACACTACGGCGGCCGGTGGCGCCTCTACCACTTGCGGCGGCTTGGCGCGGCCGAACGTGAACCACAGCCCGGCCAGAATCGCGCCACCGATTAAAATACGCTTCACGACAGACCTGTCCTTTCACTGGCGCAACCGCGCTCCCTCTGCAAACTGAGTGTGCACCGCTTCCCCCGGTTCAAGTATAACCATCCCATGGCGTTGAGAATAATTTCGCTGTACCCGGCTGTATGAGTTACTTCATCCAACTGCGCGGCCTCATGATCGAGGTCATGCTGCCGCTGGGTCTGCTGGTGGCGGCGGGGGCGTTCTGGCCGCGCATTTTCGCCGATGCGCAGCCAGATGTGCTGCGCACGCAACTGAATCGCGTGGTGATGTATGTGTTTTACCCGTGCATACTGTTCGCGGTGGCGGCGTCCACCCCGATCACGTTGCCGCTGTTGTCGGTGCCGCTGCTGGTGGGTATCGGCACCTTGTGCTCGGGCGCATTGCTGTATTGGCTGCTCTACCGCACGCCGCTGGGCAAAAACCTTTCCGATCCCACGCGTGCTGTGCTGGTGATCGGCGGGATGTGGGGCAACACCTTCAACATTGGCGCGCCGGTGCTGATTTTCTTTTTCGGCCGCGACGCCACGCGCTACGCGATCTACAACGACGTGATCATGACCATGCCGCTGGTGTGGAGCCTCGGCGTGTGGATCGCGACAAGGCTGGGTTCGCACGAGAGCAATGTGTCATACCCGTCCGTGTGGCGTGTGCTGCTGACCATGCCGCCGCTCTGGGCGTTCGTGTTGGGCCTTGCTTCGCAGCAATTGGGGCTGACGTATCAGCCGCTGGTGTCGGCCGCGCAGTTTGTCGGGCAGGCGACCATCCCGGTGGTAATGTTCGTGCTGGGCTTGACGATCCCGTGGCGCAACCTCACGCCGCGCCCGGAGATTCTCGCCACCGCCGCCGTGAAGCTGCTGGCGATGCCGGTGATGGTGTGGTTCGCCGCCGGCGCGCTCTTTGAACAACGCAATGAGGCGCAATATGCCGCCGTGGTCGAAGCCGCAACGCCAGCGATGATGACCACGTTGCTGCTTGCGGATCGCTTCAAGCTCGATTCCGCGATGGCGGGGCTGATCGTGGGCTGGACGACGCTGCTGTTTTGGTTGAGTTTGCCGATGGTTATGGCCATGGGGATGATTCGATAGCCTGCACAAGGAGAAAAAGCAATGCCCGCAACCGCACCGTATTTCTACATGGTCACCTTCGAAATCGACCCGAAGGACGAAAAAGATTTCAACGAAATTTACGACACCGAGCACATTCCAAACATTCTGCAAGTCGAGGGCGTGTTGCAGGTGATCCGTCTGCGCGATGTCGAGCCCACGCCGCAGGGCTGGCTCAAATGTTCGGCGCTGTATCTGATCACGCAACCGGATTTGCCCACCACGCCGCAGTGGAAAGCTAAATCGGATCTGGGGCGCTGGGCGCCGGTGATCCGGCCGAAGGTCAAGGCGCGGCGGCAGCGATTGGGGACTGTGGCGGCGAATTCGAGCCGATGAGATCGCGCGGACGCTGCATGGCCGCAAAAAATAATCAATTAAAACTAATACTTACATGTTTCGCGAATTCACCCGCCGATTGTTGCGGCACTTTTTCCACGCGCTGCGTTCAGATGGCGCGTGCCGTCATTCATCCCGCCATGCGCTTTTTGTGTAGTCCGAAACGTCCGTGACCAGTAAAAAAATAGCCTGCCTGATGGCCCTGTCCACCCTGATCGCCGCGGTGTTCGGCGGCTGCGCGCGGATTCAGGAATTGATTTTGCCCACGCCCAATGTGCCCAGCGAATGGAACGCGCTGCTTGCCGAAGTGCGCGCGTTTGAGCGGCGCATCGGCTTCAACAAGGAAACCGAGAATTTCAAGGCGGTGTATCAGGAACAGGGCAGCTATGCCATGTGCGGGTACGCCCCGCGCCTGCAGTTGCCGTATTCCTATCAGGACCCTTTGATCCGCTGGGCCGATGCGCAGACCGAAGCCGAATGCCGCGCCGGTGCGGGCAGTGACGATATGTATTTCACCACCGTAGAGGCCATTGGCGAAATCGGCACCGCCGTCACCTCCAGCATGCTCGAAGGCAAGCTCGACCGTTTTTTGTATCTGGTGATCCACGAAGATTGCCACGATCAATTTGATCTGCCTTATGGCGTTGAAGAGGCGCTGTGCAATCTCATCGGTTACAAGGGCATGGCGGCGTTCACCACGCAGAAATACGGCGCGTTGGGGCGCGAACACCTCGCCATCCGCCGTTATGCCGGCAAACAGACCGAACTCACGCGCGCAGTGGTCGATTACTACCAGCAAGTCGAACAACTATATACACGGCACGCGCGCAAGGAAATAACCGTCGACGCCGCGCTGCAAGCCCGCGCGCGTATTTTCGCCAACGCCGAGCGAACGCTTGGCTGGCACAAAAGCGCGATGAACAACGTCGGCCTCGCCAACGAAATGACTTACAGCCGCCACTATCCGCTGGCGGAACGCGTCTATGTGGCGATGGACAGCGACCTCGCCCGCACCGTCGCGTTTTTCAAGGAAGTCGACAAACGCAAACCCACGCCAGCAGCACTGAAAAAGCAGTTGCGCATTACTGACGAAAAAAGTGTGGCGTTCGTGCGGGCGCAGGAGGCGGCGATTGTGCGGACAATAGAGTCGATGCTTGTCAGCCGCTGATCGCCAGCGTCTGCCCCGTATCCGATGCCCGCTGTATCGTATCGACAAAGCGGTGCAGTTCCACGGCGGTATCAAACGTCGGCAGGCGGCTGTGCGGTTTGCCGCTGCGGATGGTCTCTGCAAATAGCGCGTACATTTGCCCGACGTTGTACGGATCGCCCTTGGGAAATTCCGGCGGCACGTGCATGAAGCGATCCGGCAGCGGCAGGTCATCCAACTTTTGGCTGCGTTGCGCGCCTTGCACGCGCAGCATTTCGCCGCGTTGTGTTGAAACGTTGCCGGTGGCCACCAGCGTGCCTTCGCGACCGAAAATTTCCAGCTTGACGCCCGCGCCCGCCCACGGCACCGCGCCCACGTGCACGGAGGCCACCGCGCCGCGCGCGAGTTGGCCGCTGACCAGAATGTTGTCCGGCGACGTGACATCAACAAATTTTTTGGTATCGGTTTCATACCACTGCTTCGCCTGCGTGGTGACCATGCAGGCTACGCGCGAGAAATTGCCAGCGACAAAACGCAGCGCGTCGATCACGTGGCCGTTGGCGATGGTCAGCGTGTTGGCGCCAAGGCTGGCGTCGCGCTGCCAGGTGCGGCTGGAGGGTTTTTCCAGCGTACCGTCGCGCATGCAAGACACATGGCAAGCCAGCACTTCGCCCACGTAGCCGCCGTCGATCAACTCTTTGATGTAGAGCAGCGCGGGACTCACGCGGGACTACAAACCGCAGGCCGTCTGCACACCCTTGGCCTTGGCGAGCGTGGCGAGTTCAACCGCCTCGGCGGTGTTGCGGCCCAGCGGCCACTCGGTATAAACGTGCTTGCCGGCTTCAATCGCGGCCTTGGTCGGCTCGTAGTGCGACGGCACTTTGATGACGACCGCCACCGCGTCGATGTCCGGCGACACCACCATCGAGCGGTAATCGTGAAACGCCAGCTTCGCGCCGAACGCCTCTCGCGCGGCGGCAGCACTTTGCGGGTTGGACGTGCACACGGCGGTAAATTCAATATCGGGATGCGCCAGCAGCGCAGGAAAATGCGATTGCGCGGCCCACGTTGATTTGGGGTTGGCACCGATAAAGCCGAGGCGGATCTTGTTGGGCATGTTGCGTGCTCGGGGAATGAGGGAGGCGTATTATTACTCGGCGTGACGCCACGGAGCGTTAGCGGGGCGCAACCCTATTGGGGCGGTTTTGTTTAAGTAATTGATTTAAAAGGGTATTTATTGCAGCATGCCCTATGCAGCCAATTGACAAATCCCCGCCAAATCCGGACAATCCCGCCCTCTTTGGTGATATAGCTCAGGTGGTTAGAGCGCAGCACTCATAACGCTGAGGTCGGAGGTTCAAATCCACCTATCACCACCATTTCAAAATCCAACAACATCCAGCAGCATCTTTGAACCGGCCTAAGGGCCGGTTTTTCATTGCATCTTGACACGGCAATGTTCAACCGCCCTTGATGCCGGTTTCTTTTACCACCCGCGACCAACGCACAATTTCGGCCTTGATATGGGTGACAAATTCGGCGGGGGTGCTGCCGACAGCTTCGGTGCCGTCGGCGGCGAGGCGTTTGGCGACGTCCCGGTGATGCGCGGCCTTGACGATTTCGCTGCTTAATTTACCGGCAATGGGTGCGGGCGTACGCGCCGGCAGGAACATGCCGTACCATTGCATGACATCGTAGCCTTTGACGCCATTTTCGGCGATGGTCGGCAGGTCGGGGGCGCTTTGCGCGCGTTTGGCGCCGCTGACAGCCAGGGCGCGCAAGCGGCCGCTGCGCACATGCGGCTGCGACGAGGTGATGTTGGCCAGCGTCATTTGCACGTGCCCGGCAATGAGATCGGGGTACGCCGCACCCGTGCCTTTATAGGGTACGTGCACGGTCTTGATGCCGGTCGCCAGGTTTAAGAGTTCGTTGCCCAGGTGTATCAGCCCGCCCTGGCCGGCAGAGGCGTAGTTGAGCTTGCCGGGATTCGCTTTGGCGTAAGCGATAAATTCGTGAAACGTTTTGGCGGGGATGGACGGATGCACCACGAGCACATAAGGTTGCTGCGTGATCTGGGTTAACGCCACGTAGTCGTTCAGCAGATCGTAGCTTGCCGGGTAGAGCAGCGGGTGGATCACCGCTGAGCCACTCATGAGGATCATGGTGTAACCGTCTGGCGCTGCTGTTCGCGCGATTTCCGCACCGACGCTGCCGCCGCCACCGCCACGATTGTCAACCACGAAGCTCTGGCCGATTTGTTCATTGAGACGCGTGGCAAAAGCACGGCCAACGATATCTTGTCCGCCACCGGGGGAAGACGAAACGATCAGCCGCACCGGGCGATTGGGATAGGCGGCAACCCCTTGCGCGCTCGCAGGAAGCGCGGGGAGTAACATCAAGGTGACCAAAATCATGCGTTTAACAGACATCGATTTCTCCACTGTTCGTTCATGTATCGGATGGTCTCATGTTGCCGCTGTTCGCGGCACGCCGCAATATCGGGCGGCCGTACGGCCAAATCTGGAACAGCGATTTTTAGTACCCTCAGCAGGGCTGACCCCTGCGGTTCCCCACGAATTTTCAATTGACCAACGCCAGCCGGCAAGTCAGCCCGTTGTTGCGCCCCATGTGATACAGCCCCAAATCTGCCCGAGCGGTGGCGCGCTAGTATGGCCACTTGGCTGGAAAAACGTTCAAAATCGAAACGGTGCGTTGTGCGCAAGTCCCCAAAATAGGGCAACATTCAGTTAACTGACTGACGTTTGGCTCGTCTGCCCGCAAACGTCAGTGTCATCGCACCGTTC
>SYEN01000133.1 GCA_005800795.1 Burkholderiales bacterium
ACCAATGGAATCTGCATCAGGCTGGAGCTCGCCACCGGCACGTTCACATGTGCCGCAAGCTGCTTCTGAAATATTGCGAGAAAACCGCCGGTGGTGGTAATGCCATCGGCGCCATCTTTTACCAGTTCTTCGGCGGCTTTCAAAAACGCCGGCCCGAGCCCCTTGCCCTGCTCGTGGATCACCACGCGCGCGCTGGCGCCCGGCACCACTTTATAGAGCACCGGAAACGGCCACGTCATCGCATTGCCGGTGTCGCCCGGCGGCCGCGGCCATTTCGTATCCAGCATCAAAATGCCCACGCGGGCGCCGTAAACTGTTTTGCCCCCATAACCATGCATATACTATCCTTTCTTGACCGTGATCTTCCGCGCTCTATACTGCACACTTAAACGCTTGCGGAGACACTCATGATATCGCGAATCACACTACTGTCCGGTCTGGCGCTGAGTATCACGGCGCACGCCCAGACTTCCTATCCCGTCAAACCCATCCGCATCATCGCGCCGTTCACCGCCGGCGGGCCGGTGGACATCAGCGCGCGTATCCTTGCACAAAAACTCACCGAAGCGTGGAGCCAGCAGGTCATCGTAGAGAACCGCGCTGGCGCCAGCGGCACCATTGGCACCGATTTGGTCGCCAAGGCTGCACCCGACGGCTACACCGTGTTATTGAGTTCGTCCGCGCACGTCATCGTGCCGAGCATTCTGCCCAAGTTGCCGTACGACGCAATTCGCGATTTCGCACCGGTGAGTGTGATGACGAGCTCACCGCTGCTGCTGATGATCACGCCGACGCTGCCGGTCAACACGGTGAAGGACTTTGTTGCGCTGGCGAAAGCACGTCCGGGCGAGTTGGCGTTTGGCTCAAGCGGCGCTGGCTCCAGTACGCACCTCACGGCCGAGTTGCTGAAATCAGTGACCGGCACAAAAATGGTTCACGTGCCGTACAAAGGCCAGTCGCAGGCGATCACCGATTTGATCGCTGGCCAGATACCGTTCATGTTCAACGCGCTGCCGACCGTAATCGAGTTCGTGCGCGCCAAACGTCTGCGCGCGCTGGCCGTCACCGCCGACAAGCGCTCAGCGCAGTTGCCCGATCTGCCGACCTTCGTCGAAACAGGATACAAAGAGATGACCACCGGCTCGTGGTACGCGGTATGGCTGCCTGCGAAAACACCGGAAGCCATCGTCACCCGCTGGCACAACGAAATTGTGCGCATCATCGCACTGCCGGATGTCAACACACGCCTGCGCGATCTGGGCGCGGACCCGGTGGGCAGCACGCCCGCGCAGTTCGATGCCTTTCAGAAGGCCGAGGCGGTACGGTGGCAAAAGGTTGTACGCGATTCGGGTGCTGCGAACAACTAAAGCCAAAAAATAATCAATTAAAACAGATACTTACAACAACACCCTGCAGCAGCAGCAAACCCGCCTGCGCCCCGCAAGCACCTAACGGATCAACCGCTCCACGTAGTTCTCGCCCAACCCCGCCGCCGTGTAATGCGCGCGTGATTTTTCCAGCCGCGTGAACACGTCGTCGTAGCCAGTTGAATTGCCCTGCGGATCGACATACATCAGGCTGCCGGTCACTTGAAACAGGGTGATCATTTCCGCGCAGCCTTCGGGTACCACCAGCGTGTGGGTTTCCCCCGGCGGCTCCCAGATATAGCTGCCCTCCTCGGCGACCCAGTCGTGCTCAAGATAATGCCAGCGGCCCTTGAACACCCACGCATGCACGCCGCCCGAATGACGATGGCGCGCAATCATGCCGGCCTTGGTGACGCGCATCACATGTGTGTACTGGCCCTGCGTCACGTTAAACTGCAGCGGACGCACGGCGACATGTTCCGCCAGCGGCACCCACACGCGTGGATCGCTGTGCCCCGACAACGCCATCGCGTCGTGGATCACCATGTCGGGCCGCATGGATTGCGGCTGGGGCTTTTGATACGGGATGCGTTGCGGGTCGATCTGTGCGGCGGTCTGTTCGGCTGTGAGCGGTTTATTCATGATGTGTCTGCCTGAAAGTTGCCCGGGTTGATCGCGCTTATTCCCACAGCCGGTCGGGCAGCGGAAGACCTGCGAGATCCTCGGGGGTCAGCGGCCGGTCCGGCATGACGTTCATGCTTTCCAGCACTGCTGCGAGTTGCCGGCAATGCTGCGCTGAATGCCAAGCAACACGTTCGAACACCTGATGCGCCGCAGTATCGCCGTAATACGTTTTAAGCACTTTCGACAGCGCGCGTTCATCCAACGGCAAAGATTGCCACCACACCTCGTAGCGCGCCCACACACTCGCACCATAGCGCGCGACATCGTCACCGCCGGCCAGCGACTCGGGCGGTTCATTGTCCGCGATTTTGGCGCCGTACTCGGCACCGCCCCAGGTTTCGAGGAACGCTTCGCCGATGCGAAACACGTGATAACACAAGGTGCGAATCAAACGCTCGCGATGCGGAATCACGCGCTCGCGAAAACGGTCGGCAGGAAACTGCCGCGCCAGTCGTTGCCCGCAGGCGAACACCATTTCGTATTTCTTGTAGAGCTGCTCCGGCGACAACCGTTGAGCGCCTGGCATCGGCAGGCCCGCGAGTTTGGCGAACGGGTCAAGCATCTGCCCTATCGCGACTTGATCACCCATGGCCAGTACCGGCACCTTGCGCAACCCGCAGCGATTTGCCAGCAAATCCATGCCGCCCAGCTCGTTCAGGACATCGATCACCACCATGTCGACGCCGTTTTTCGAAAGAAACTCTTTCGTTCTGAGGCAGCTACTTCATCCGGGCTGGGTGAAGTAGAGGAATTTATCCGCAGGAATTTCGTTTAGATTCATAATAAAATATCCTTATAAAACAATTGGTTACGAAATATGGCTGCGCAGGTTAAGTCACACCCTCTTCCTCGAGCTTGGCAATCTCCGCAGTTGACATGCCAAGCAACTCGCCAAACACATACTCGTTGTCTTCGCCGTAGCACGGTGCGCCACGGTCGATGCGTCCGCCGATGTAAGCCGGGCTTTGGTGCAGCTTGATCGGCACTTCCGCCACGGGCCAGCGGCCGATTTTGGTACCGGTAACTTCGGTGAGCCATTCGAGATGTTTCAACTGCGGATCGTCTTCGCAGCGGTTGCCCGCATGCTGACAGACGCCGGCCGGCACGCCGGCTTTTTGCAGCGCCAGCATTAATTCATACTCATTGCAATTTCTGGTCCACGCGGCAATGGCTTTGTCGAGCGCATTCGCATTGGCCATGCGCGAGACGAGATCCTTGAAACGCGCATCACTGCCCCACGCCGGATTGCCCGCGACCTTCAGCAACGCCTGCCACTCCGCTTCATTAAAACAGGCCATGGTAATCCAGCGATCATCGCCCGCGCATTGATATACGTTATGCGGCGCAGCCGGTTTGAAGGGTGAGGCATTGCCGATACGCTTCCAGATTCGATTGTTCGCCGCCCAATCGAGCGTGGCGGTACCAGTGATGAACAGACCCACCTCGGATTGCGACGCGTCGATCCATTGCCCTTCGCCGGTACGGTCGCGGTGATACAGCGCGCTCAACATCGCCAGACCGAAGCTGTAAGCCCCCATCCAGTCGAGATACGAATAACCCCAGCCCGCCGGCATCGCTGGCTCAGGCAGACCCGACATTTCCGACAACCCCGCGAACGCGTTGGCAATCGGCCCCACGGTACGAAAGCGCCCGTAAGCGCCCTGCGCGCCCATGCCGGATTGCGAGACGTAGATAATGCCGGGGCGCAATTTTTGCAGCACGTCGTAACCCAGCCCCCAGTTGTTCAGTACACCAGGCGAAAAACCTTCGGCGACAATATCCGACATCTGGATCAGCTTCTTAACCATCTCCAGGCCTTTGGGATGGCGCACATTCAGCGAGATGCCCCGCTTGCCCGGGTTCTTGTTATTGAACTGCCCCCCCATGTTGATATCGGTTACGCCCTTCAACGGCGCGGTAGCCTTCTCGCGTGCCGCGCGGCCGCCCTCCGGCGCCATGGCTGCGAGGCGAGTGTCGGGATGTGACTTCAATTCGATCTTGATACTCTCGGCACCGAATGCCGACAGGAAGCGGGTGCCGCCGGCAGAAGCAAGAAACCATGAGAAATCGACAATGCGTATGCCTTTCAACGGCAGCGGCTTGCCGCGTTTGGAGGGCGGCTCCGTGGGATCAACCGTCGCATTGGCGCTGATGGTCGGTGTCGGGCTTTGCGTTTTTGCAAACACCGTTGCCGCGTCTTCATTCAACAACGGCGCGCGGCGGCCCACCACCCATTCGTTTGCCGTGCTGATCCATTTGCTGGTGGCGTAACGGAATTTCCTGCCGAGTTCCGGATGTTCGATATCGGTGACGCTGCCGCGCGCTTCCCAGTGCTCATCGGTGGCGTTTTCGTCTGGCTTGCGCAGGGGCGCTGCCAGCAAGCCAGCTTCCTGCAATTCCCGCCACGGGAAATTTTCATAAGTGAAAGCGCGCACAAAACGTTGCATTGCTTCCATGCCTTCATCGCGCTTGCCGCCGGTGGGGCCTGTGCCCGGCACGTAACGGCCGCCGCGCGCCGCACCGGCGGCCTGAGGGTTATACCCTTCGTCCAAGCCGTTTTTGGCAAGAATCTTTTGCAAACGCTGAGGGTCGTCCGGCTTGTTGCCGAGGTTGGCCATCACCCAGCGGCCATCCTTGGTATGCACAATCGTCGGCGCGGGCGATATGCCTTCACGCGCATGACGGCAGGTCTGGCGCTGCACCACCGACCGGCGCATCACCCAGGTCATCAGATCGACTTCGGTCGACACCGCCACGGACTGGTGTACGGCGCACGACAGTTGCTGCCCCTTGCCGGTACGAAAACGATACAGTAGCGCCGCCACGATCGACATCGTAAGCTGTTCACCGGCAATGTGATAGGCATGCCACATCTGCGGCGCGATAGGCGGCAAGTCGTATTTGCCGTCAGGGCCAGGGTCGTAGCCGCAGTTCATCATCACCCCGCCCATGGCGAGGTGAATCAAATCTGAACCCTTGAAATGCGACCATGGGCCGTCATCGCCAAACGGTGTAACGCGTGCGTGGATCAGTTTGTCTGTGTTGGGTTTCAGGCCCACGCTGTCGAGATAACCCTTGGGCGTGGATTCGAGCAGTATGTCGGCGCCTGCCAGCAATTCGCGAAACTTGGCGCGGTCGTCCTCGTGATTGAGATCAAGCACCACCGAGCGCTTGCCACGGTTGTATTGCCAGAAGAACAGCGAGCCGTTCACATCGGGCTTGTCCTGATAAAACGGCCCGATGTTGCGCGTGCTATTGCCGCCGGGCGGCTCCACTTTAATCACATCGGCGCCGAGACCCGCGAGTGTCGCGCCGCAGTATTCAGCCGTTTCGTCGCACAACTCGATAACGCGTATGCCCGCGAGCGACGGCGCTCCTTTAGGTTTGGTGACGGCGTTGGCGTTGGCGTTGGTGTTTTGTGCTGCCATGGTGATCATCCCTTCAAAGGTAGAGGTAACGATAGCGAGTACTGATGGAGTTCATGACGTGAGATGCGCGCAACGTCTGTCATTATTATTTGATTCCGGCCCGTCGCGCATCGCGAAACATCAGACTTGCAGCTTACACGTACCGCGCTGTGGCGAAAAGCGGCCCACGCCTTGGGCGGCAGGCTTCGCCGTGGCACGGCCATGGCAAGTGGCGCGGGCGCGCGTGATCTTGTATTCTTCCCGACTCCCGCCGCATTCGCGCCATGGACCCATGGCGCCCCGGAAACGGCCAACGAATCGCAGGGCATTTCAAGTAGAGGAGCAACCGATGCATGGATCATTGGAAGATTTAACCGTAGAAGTGGATATGTGCGCGCCGGGCTGGGAACGCATCATCGATAAAAGCCCGAAGGTGGAACTCCTCGCGCGTGACATCATTTTCGGCGAGGGTCCAGTGTGGGACAAAAAGAACCAGCGGCTGGTGTTCGTCGACATCATAGGCGACACCATCTGGAGCTGGAAGCCCGGCGTCGGCAAAGAGGCGTTGCTGACTCCCTCAGTCAAAGCCAATGGTCTGGCGCTCGATCTGGAAAACCGCATTGTCGTCGCTGGCTGGGGCGGGCGTACGGTATTTCGCCAGGAGCATGACGGCTCGTGGAAAACGCTGGCGGATAAATGGCAGGGCAAAAAGCTCAACACGCCGAATGACATCGTGGTGAAGTCCGAC
>SYEN01000134.1 GCA_005800795.1 Burkholderiales bacterium
GATTGGCGTGCGCGCCGTACGACAGCCCTACCGATGCTGATGCACGGCTGATTTCCTCCATGGCAATGACGTGCGCCAGGTAGCCCATGCCCGCGCCGCCGAATTCCTCTTCGACGGTGATGCCGAGCAAACCCAGTTCCCCGAGTTTGGGCCACAGATCGCGCGGGAACTGGTTATTGCGGTCGATTGTTGCAGCGCGTGGTGCTATTTCTTTGCGTGCAAAGGACTTTACACTGCTGCGCAAAAAAGCCAAATCATCATTTTCGTAAAACATGATTTTTATAAAAATATTAGTAAAAACAATTAGTTACATAAACTGTTTGGCTTTAAGACAGCCAACGCGAGGTGACGCTCCAAAATTGATGTAAGTGCGTCTTAACATAGCGGAATCGCGACAGCTATTGTGCTTTGCAATATAAGCCAGTATTCTCAAAAACATCTGCCAAAAAACAGTTTAGTCAGGGATGTTACGACAGCGCCGAACAGCGCGCGCCGGAAATCCTGGAACACCCCAATACATGTCATCTGCTACAGCGTCAAAACAGCCTGACACCCGACCGCGTCCGGTGGATCCACTCAACTATCCGCTTGCTGAACCCCCCGCGCCGGGCACCGTTACCGCTGTAGCGCCGGGTGTGTTCTGGCTGCGCATGCCGCTGCCATTTGTGTTGAACCACATCAACCTGTGGCTGCTGGAAGACGGTGACGGCTGGACCATTGTCGATTGCGGCTTTGCCACCGATGAAGCGCGCGGCTGCTGGGAGAAGATTTTTGCTGCGCATCTGAACGGCAAGCCGGTGACGCGCGTCATGGTTACGCATTTTCATCCCGATCATATTGGCCTCGCCAACTGGCTGTGCCAGAAGTTTGGGGTGGTGCCGTGGCTGACCAAGGCCGAATTTTTGCAATCGCATCTGGTGTTAAACCGCATGGGCGGTATCGAGCCGGAATACGTGCGTGTGCTGATGGAGCGCCACGGTCTTGACCATGAGCGCATGAAATGGATTGAGGCGCGCGAGCATCTGTATCCCATCGGTGTTCCGTCGCTGCCGCACGCGCACCATCGCATGCGTGAAGGCGACGTGATTCGCATCGGCGCCAACGACTGGCGCGTGGTCATCGGCCATGGCCACTCGCCGGAGCATGCGAGCCTGTATTGCGAATCGCTCAATCTCTTTATCGCCGGCGACATGCTGTTGCCGCGCATATCCACCAACGTCAGCGTGTGGCCATCCGAACCGGATGCTGATCCGGTGGGCGACTTTCTGGCCTCGCTCAAGCGCTACGCCGTGCTGGCGGCACCGGCAGCGAACACGCTGGTGCTGCCAGCGCACGGGCTGCCGTTTCGGGGGCTGCACACGCGTGTGGACGCGCTGCATGCGCATCACCGCGTGCGGTTGGAAAACGTCACGGCTGCCTGTGTTTCACCGCAGCGCGCGGTGGACGTGTTACCGGTGCTGTTCGACCGCGAATTCAACGATCACCATCTGATTTTCGCCATGGGCGAGGCAATTGCGCATCTTAATCATCTGATGCATCGCGGCACGCTGCGACGTGATTTGGACGGCGCCGGGCATTACCGGTTTCAACGCGTTTGATAAAGCAGAGCAACAGAGGACTTGTATGTCAGTAACAACGCCACAGCGCCATGCCTTTGACCCCGCCGAAATGATCCGGCTCTACGCCGGCATCTCGCGCAAAAGCCGCGATCTTTTGCAGCACACGCTGCATCACAAGGTACGCAACGCGGGTACCCGTGCACCGCGCGCGTTCAGCGATGAATTTGGCATCCAGCGCGCATTTCGTAACGCGTGGTTCAACATGGCGAGCAACCCCGCGCAGCTTGCGCAGACGCAAATGCAGGTGTGGCGGGACTACACCGCGCTGTGGAAAAACTCGCTGTTCAACATCAGTGGGGTGACGCTCGATCCGGTGGCGGAGACCCCCGCGGGTGACCGGCGTTTTCGTCACGAAGACTGGCGAAACCGGTTTGTGTTTGATTACCTCAAGCAGTCGTACCTGATCACCGCGCGGCACATTTATCAGGCGATGAGCGGCGTTCAGGGCATCGACGAGACGCAGGCGAAGAAAGTGGATTTCTATACGCGGCAATTCATCGATGCGTTGTCGCCTTCGAACTTTGTTTTGACCAACCCGGAAGTGCTGAAGGAAACCCTGCGAAGTGGCGGCAAAAACCTGCTCAAGGGTTTTAACAACCTGCTTGATGATCTGGCGCGAGGCGGCGGCGAAAAACTACGCGTGAAAATGGTCGATGACAGCGCGTTCAGGCTGGGGGTGAACATCGCCGCCACGCCGGGCAAGGTGGTGTTCCAGAACGATTTGATCCAGTTGATCCAGTACGCGCCGATGACCAAGACCGTGTACAAACGTCCGCTGCTGATTATTCCGCCGTGGATCAACAAGTATTACATTTTTGACATGCGCGAAGACAATTCTTTTGTGCGCTGGGCGGTCGCGCAGGGACACACCGTGTTTATCGTGTCGTGGATCAACCCTGATGCGCGGCATGCCGCAAAAACGTTCGAGACGTACATCAACGAAGGCACGCTCGCGGCCATCGACGCCGCGCTGCAAGCGGCGGGCGCGAAGGATTTGAACCTGTTCGCATTTTGTCTCGGCGGCACGCTCGCGGCAGCCACGCTGGGTTGTCTGGCGGTAAAGAATTCAAAGCAGGTCGCCAGCGCGACGTTTGTCGCGACGCTGATCGACTTCAATCAGGCCGGCGAGTTGCAGGTGTTCATCGACGAACACCAGGTCGCCGCACTCGAAAAACGCATGAACCAGCGCGGCTATCTCGAAGGCTCGGAGATGGCCACCACCTTCAACATGCTGCGTGCC
>SYEN01000135.1 GCA_005800795.1 Burkholderiales bacterium
AACGCAATGCGAATGCGGGCATTGTTGTGGGGATCACACCCAAAGATTTTTCGATGGCGCTGGCAAGTCTTTCGCGGGCGCCCCGTGAAGATAGCCCCGGCCACCTGCTGGCGGGCATCACATTTCAGCAGCACTGGGAGTCGGCGGCGTTCGTCGCGGGCGGCGGAAACTACTGCGCGCCGGCGCAACGCGTCGGCGACTTTCTCGCGCGGCGTGCGTCCACCGCGCTGGGCGAGGTGGCGCCGTCATACAAGCCGGGCGTAACACCAACGGATTTATCCGGTTGTATTCCCGATTACGCCGCCGAGGCCATCCGCGAAGCGCTGCCTGCGTTCGACCGCCAGATCAAGGGTTTCGCCATGCACGATGCCGTGCTGACCGGCGTGGAGACGCGTACGTCGTCGCCGATACGCATCGCGCGCAATACAGCGTATGAGAGTATGAATACGTGCGGGCTGTATCCGGCGGGTGAAGGCGCGGGTTACGCGGGCGGAATTCTGTCGGCTGCGGTGGACGGGATTGAGGTGGCCGAGGCGGTGGCGTTGAGTATGGTGAATCGGCGCTAGTTCATAGAATCGAAAGCATAGTTACCTCGCTGCTGTCATTCCCGCGAAAGCGGGTATCCCCTTCCCTCAGGGAAGGTAGGATAGGTGGGGTTTGTCTCATGTGGAACGGTGTTATGGGTTCCCGCCTGCGCGGGACCGACAGGGTGGTTTTTAATCAGCGTTAATCTGTGGCAAAAAAGGTTTTGAAGCAAATGGAAAAAATCCGCGTCTCCAAACTCATGTCCGAGCAAGGCCTGTGTTCGCGCCGCGAGGCTGACAGCTACATAGAGCGCGGCTGGGTGTTGGTGGATGGCGTGCCGGTCACCGAACTTGGCACGCGCGCATTTCCGAACCAGAAAATCACCCTTGCGCGGCAGGCGCAGTCGCAGCAGGAGGCCAGCGTCACCATCCTGCTCAACAAACCCGTGGGTTATGTTTCCAACCTGCCGGAGCAGGGCTATCGTCCGGCGATGGAACTAATCAGGTCCGAAAATCGCAGTAAGGATGACAAGCTGCCGCTGCGTTTTTCCGCGACACACCTGCGCGGCTTGGCGCCCGCCGGTCGGCTCGATATCGATTCGGTCGGCCTCATCGTATTCACGCAGGATGGCCGCATCGCCAAACACCTGATCGGCCAGGATTCCGCCATCGAAAAAGAATACCTCGTGCGTGTTGAAGGCACGCTGTCCGCCGACGGGCTGGAAAAACTCAACTTCGGCTTAAGCCTTGACGATAAACCGCTCAAGCGCGCCAAAGTCAGTTGGCAAAATGAAGATCAACTGCGCTTCGCGCTGCGCGAAGGCAAAAAGCGCCAAATCCGCCGCATGTGCGAACTCGTCGGGCTGAAAGTCACGGGCCTGAAACGCGTGCGTATCGGTAGTGTGATGCTGGGGAAACTCGCCGAAGGGCAGTGGCGGTATTTGCGGGCGGATGAGCGGTTTTAAATCTACTGCACCTTCACCCCACCCGCCTGCATCACCTTGGTAATCTTCGCAACTTCGCTGCGCACAAACTGATCGAAGTCCTCCGGCTTCGAGGGTTTGATCGCCGCGCCTCGCACGGTGATTTTGTCCTTGACGTCGGGGATGTTGAGGATGCGCGCGACTTCCTGCGATAACTGATTGACCACCGGACGCGGCGTTTTCGCCGGAGCGAAAAGACCGTACCAGTGATCGAACACATAACCCGTCAGCCCGGCGTCGCCGATGGTCGGCACATCCGGCAGTGCCGCCGAACGCGCGGCAGTGCTTACCGCCAGGGCGGCGAGGCGTTTGTCCTTGATGAACGGCAACGTGTTACCGATGGGCGCGAAGGCGTAATTCAGCCGCCCGGTCATGGCGTCGGTGATGACTTCGGGCACGCCCTTGTACGGCACGTGCGTGAGTTCGAGTCCCGCCATCTGGCGGAACAGTTCGCCGGTGATGTGCGTGCCGCTGCCCACGCCCGCATGGCCGTAGTTCATGCCGGGCTTTTGTTTCACCAGCGCAATCAAATCCTTCATCGAACGCACACCAGCCGACGGCGCGATGATCAGCACATTGGGCAGGCTGGTAGCCTGTGTGACGCCGGCGAAATCACGAAGCGTGTCGAAGGGGGCTTTTGGGTACAACGCGGGTGTGGCCGCATGCGAGACCGAGTTAAAAAACAGCGTGTAGCCGTCGGGGTTGGCACTGGCGACAATCGCGCCCGCCACCGTGCTGCCCGCACCGGGACGGTTATCCACCACCACGCGCTGCACCCATTTTTCGCCCATCTCGTGCGCGATCATGCGGCCGATCACATCCACCTCGCTGCCCGCGGTGAAGCCGACGATGAAGCGCATGGGTTTGGTGGGGAACATTGCCGCTGTTTGGGCGTGGGCGTGTGTGATGATGAAAACGGTGAGTATGCCGAGCAGGCTGAGTGTTTTGCGCAGATGCATGATTTATAAGTATTTGATTTAATTGATATTTTTTGTCGCCGATCTGGCGCAAGGCGCGATTGTAAACCTTGCGTGGTCATCTGCCCGGATGCGCCCGGCCGCTCATCGCGCGAGCAACGATTTGTCGTGCACGAAGGGCACCTGCCCCGGCGGCGGATTGGCGATAGCATCCTCCAGCGACTTCGCGCCGCGCCATTCATTGCCAGTCCGCGCCACGCCCTCGGTGCCGATCTGATCGAGGCCCCAATCGATTTCAAGGTTATGGCCATCGGGGTCGAGAAACTCCACCGCGATTTGCACACCCGCGCGGCGGCGGCCTTCAAACACAATCGTCGCACCGCTGTCACGCAAATGATTACGTGCGCGAAACACCTCGTCCAACGTGCCAACCTCGAACGCCATATGATGCAGCCCGCGTTTGATTTCAGGCCCCGTGGTACCACTGGCGCCGCCGATCAGCGCCACGCCATGATGATCCGTATTGTAGCGCATAAACACCATGCCGCCGGGCATCATGTCGTCGCCGTAGATGTCGGACACCTTGAAGCCCAGCACGCCGGTGTAGAAGGCGATGGAGCGTTCCAGGTTTTCCACCATCAAGACTACGTGGCCGATCTTGTTGAGGGAGAAGGGCGGCGGGGATTGGCTTATAGCTGCGCGCAGGCGGTTGGTGTCTACTGGCATGGGTGATCCTGTGGGTTGAGCCTAGTTGTCGCAGTGACCGTATTTTCTCACTTCATGCACGTACCGTAGGGCGTCAATAAGCGAAGCGCATTGCGCCGCATGTGCCGTATGCCCCGTGTTTCAGTCATCATATCGTAGCGGCGTCTCCAGTCCACCACCCCAATCGGGTGGATACACCTTCGCCGTCACCAGTGCGTGAAATGTGGAGTAGGGCCAATCCACAACGCGTTTCACCCATCCGTGCTTGACTGGATTGAAATGCACGTAATCCCTATGCGCCTGGTAGTCCGCTTCGTCACGGATCAGGTGTTCCCAGTATCGCCGTCGCCAGATGCCGCGTTCCCCGCGCGCAGCGCGCAGCGCCGACAGTCGTTCTGTCTTGGGTAATGCTTTTGAGAACTGCAGCTTGATAAGCCGCCAGCGGGTTGCGAAATCGGTGTCGCCATCAAGCAGCTCGATGACGCAGTGCATATGTTCGGGCAGAACGACCTAGCCATGGGTGTGAAACGGGTGGCGTGTGCGCACCGAGCGCACGGTGTGGCGTAAGAGCTCGATATGGCGGGTGAGCAGATCGTTGTGATGCCGTTCGAGCAAATTTACCGTGAAGAAGTAAGTGCCTCCCGCATGCCAAGCGCGACGGTAATTGGGCATCGCTGCTATATCGCAAATATTTTCTGGGGGGAGTTGCTGGCTAGAAAACGCGTAGCGCGTTGCGTCTATCGTAGTGCATCATGCGTGACATGCGGCGCAATGCGCTTCGCTTATTGACGCCCTACGATGATAGGCAAGCGTCACTGAGGATATTCATGTTTACAAGTGCGCCAATCCGCTACAGTTTGATCATCAATGATCAAATTGGGCTTTGGCAAAAACCCGCAAAAGCAATCCGCGATATTCAACTCCTCTGCTGATGCTTTTGCGTAATTTGCACCGCCAGCGCTCCAGAGGTAAAGGGTGTTGCCTTCGTGGAACAGAGTACGTACTCGTTCAATGACGCGAGGCATGGGTATCCGCTTGGAACCGACCGAGCGAACCAATGTGTCGTCTACGTCGATATAAACGATCATAAGATTTCGCTGTTTGGTGTTGCGTGGTTTTGCTCCACAGCCCTACCCCGGCACATACTGCGTCCCAATCCCCGGCTTACTCCGCCCCATCCCCGGCAACTCCCAAATCCCCGCACCCGCCGGATTCAAATCGCCATTGATATTGGCATCGATCACACAAGGCTTGTTAGCCGCAATCGCCTGACGGATCGCCTGATTCAAGTCCGCCGCACGATCCACGCTCACCCCTGCAATGCCCGCCGAGCGCGCCATGGCGGCGAAGTCAGGGTTGTAAGGCGTTTGCGTGCCAGGGTGTTTAAAGTCGGTGGCAAGTTCGCGTCCGCCGAGGTAACCGCGTTGCAGCCCGCGGATTGAACCGTAGGCATAGTTGTTCCAGATCACGTACACCACGGGGATGTCGTATTCGTAGGCGGTGGCGAGCACGTTGGCGTGCATCAGGAATGCGCCGTCGCCGACCACCGCCACGCACGGGCGGTTGGGTGCGGCGAGTTTTGCGCCGAGCGCGCCCGCGACGCCAAAACCCATCGGGCCGAAGCCC
>SYEN01000136.1 GCA_005800795.1 Burkholderiales bacterium
GACAATCTCGGTAACCACACGGCGACGGCCAACGTTCAGCTCGGCAACTTCTGGCTCTCCGGCGACGGTGGCAACGAAGGCGTCTTCGTTACGGCCGGCGGCAACGTCGGTATCGGCTTTGCGGTACCTGCCAACATGGCGCGTGCTGTCATGAATCAGATCATCCGCAACGGCGAAGTACGCCGCGGACGTTTGGGCATCGAGATGGCTGATCTCACGCCGGAGCTCGCCAAAAAACTCGGCGTCAACACGCTCGACGGTGCGGTGATGGCCGTGGTGCAGTCTGGCTCGCCCGCCGACAAGGCCGGCCTGCGGGAAGGTGATGTCGTCACCGCGTTGAATGGCCGCACCATCCGCAATGTTGCGGAACTGCGCGCGCGCCTCGGCCTCACGCCCATCGGCGAGGAAGTCGAAATGCGTGTAAACCGCAGCGGTAACGTGCGCACCGTACGCGCCCGTATCGCCGCACCCGATGTCTCCACCGGAGAAGGTCAGGCGATTGCGCAATTGCCCGGTCTGCGCGTGATCGAAATCCAGCGCGGCAGCCCGCTGTTTCAGCGACTGCAAGGCGGTGGCCTGGTGGTGTCCGCCGTCGAACAAAACAGCGCCGCCTGGAACGCGGGCTTCCGCCCGGGCGACATCATTTATGCCGTGAATCGCCGCCGCATCCAAACCGCCACCGAGTTGCAGGGAGCGCTGCGGGGCGCGCAAAGCTACGCCGTGGGATTGCTGCGTGGGGACTTTAACCTGACCATCATGTTGCGCTGATTACAGCGCAACCCGTGATTACGCCGCCGCTTTCGCCCGATCCGTCGGCGTGCCCATCCACCCGGTCTGCGATACATCAAAGGTTACGTTGTCCGGCCCGGCGTAACGCACTTCGACATTGCCGTGCCCCGCTTGCGCACCGCCCGCGCCCAGGCCCAACGCCACATTGATGTCGTCGCGCGGTTTGGCGCTGCCGGATGCCGCAAGCTTTTGTGCGGTGGCATCCAGATCGTCAACCTGAAAGCCGATGTGGTGGATGCCGCTCCAGCCGGTGCCGCGTTCGGTGCCGGCCACCACGTCGCTCTTGAAACGCAGGATTGCGATGTTCAGATGCCCGTCGGTGAGGTAATAGCCTGACGCCCGCGGGCTGTCGAGCTTTTTCACTTTTTGCAAGCCGAAATTCTCAATATAGAAATTCGCTGTGGCTTCCTCGTCCTGTGTCTGGATGGCGATGTGCCGGATTTGTGCCATGACAATGCTCCTCTCGTTCAGATTGAATCGGGTTGTATCGGGTTGAATTCAAGTTGGCAAAACAATCAGATGTCAGTAGGGGGCGCCGAACCAGCCGGACAGGCTACTCCGCCCGTATGCCCGTGTCGCGTATGATTTTTGCAAAGCGGTCGATTTCCGCCCGCGTGAAGCTCGCCAGTTCTGCCGGCCCGCCAATCAGCACGTCAATGCCCAAATCGGCAAAACGCTCCTTCACATCGGGCAGTTGCTGGATGCGGCGTATGTCACCGGTCAACTGATTGATGATCGCCTGCGGCACGTTGGAATTGGTCACCAGCCCCCACCACGAATCGAACGCATAACCGGCGATGCCGGATTCCGCCACCGTCGGCAGATGGGGCGCGAGCGGCGTGCGCTTCGCCCCCGTGACCGCAAGTGTGCGCAAGCGGCCTGTTTTCATATGCGGAAACACCACGGGCATGCTGGCAAACACAAACTGGATCTGCCCGGCCATCAGGTCCGTCACTGACTGGCCGGTGCCCTTGTACGGCACGTGCGCAATATTGACCTTGGCCATCACGCGAAACATTTCGCCACAGATGTGCGCGGGCGTGCCCACGCCACCGGAGCCGTAGTTCAACTGGCCGGGCCGCGATTGCGCGAGCTTGATGAAATGCGGCACATTTTGCACCGGCAGCGACGGGTGCACCACCAGCGCCGTCGGCCCCACCGCGATTTTGGCGATGGGCGCAAAATCCTTCATCAAGTCATAACCCGCATTTTTGAACAGCGTGACGTTGATCGCCGCCGTCACACTGGTGATAAGCAGCGTATAACCATCCGGCGCGGCACGCGACGCCAGCTGCGTGCCAAGGTTGCTGCCCGCGCTAGGCCGGTTTTCGACAATAACCTGATTGGAAAAACCTTCCGACAAACGCTGCGCCAGAATGCGCGCGATCAGGTCGCTGGAGCCACCGGCGGGAAACGGCGCTATCAAGCGCACAGGTTTCACGGGATAATTTTGGCTGGCGGGCTGCGCAAACACCGTCGAACACAGCGCGGCACCCAACACCGCACTTGCCGTTCGCCACAACGTAGCCTGTTTTCGGTTTCCTGCTTTTGGCTCGTACAACACCCTAAGTTCCTTAAAAATATTGAATAAAAACATATACTTACGAGGAAACACCCCATGACAGTATTAACTTTACCATGCACCCTGACTTCAAGCTGAACCATGAAAATTAAAACCAACGGCATCGAAATCCATTACGAAATTGCGGGCAACCCGCAAGGCCCATGGCTGACAATGAGCCACTCGCTCGCCTGCAACTTGCACATGTGGGACGACCAGATGCAGGCACTAAGCGCTACCTACAATGTGCTGCGCTTTGACACGCGCGGCCACGGACAATCCAGCGCGCCAGGTGGGGACTACACGCTCGAACACATGGCCGACGACGTGAAAGACCTGTTCGACGCCCTCGGCATCACCCGCACGCACTGGGTGGGTCTGTCGATGGGCGGCATGATCGGGCAAACCTTTGCGTTGAAATACCCCGGCGTGTTTCAAAGCCTGGTACTCGCCGACACCACCAGCCGCCGACCACCCAACGCCGCGCAGATGTGGGGCGACCGCATGGCCGCTGCCCGCGCGGGCGGCATGCCCGCCGTGCTCGACAGCACGCTGGCACGCTGGTTCACCGCACCTTACAAGGCCAGCGCCATGAATGTAATGAAACGTATCGGCGCACAAATCTTATCCACGCCCGTGGATGGCTTCGCCGGCGCCTGCGCAGCCATCGCAAAAGTTGACACACTCGACCGCCTGAAAGAAATCAACTGCCCAGTGTTCATCATCGTCGGCGAAGAAGACCACGGCACGCCGCCGGACATGGCACATGCGATACACGAGAATCTGCCGGGGTCGGAGTTGCTGGTGATTCCCTCGGCAGCGCATTTGTCGAATGTGGAGCAAGCGGAGGAATTTAACCTAGCGATAACAGGGTTTCTTACGCGGGCGGCCTAATGCCACGCGCAATCGATGCGAGGAAACGTTGAGACAACCCCCAACCCATCGCGAGGAAACATATCTTGACCTACCACCCATCTCGAAAGATGCTATCGAGGACTTTTCGCAAAAGAATTCAAAAACTCACGATTCAAGAAAACGCCATGCACGCGCGACATCGATTGTCCGTTAGGCTTGACGAGCATATCGCCCGCCCCAAGCAAATCTTCTGCTCCCACCTCATCAAGAATAATCGTCGATTCACTGGATCTTTGGACGGTCAACGCAATTCTTGATGGAATATTGCTTCTTAAAAGTCCAACAAACGTTTTCGCATCCGGGCGCTGCGTAGCAAGAATTAGGTGTATGCCTGCCGCACGCGCCTTTTGCGCCAAAAGAGTGAGTTGTTTTTCAGCCTCTTTTCGAGATAACAACAAATCGGCCAGTTCTTCCACCACAACGACAATCCGAGGAACGGCCCAACCGCTGGCTCTCGCTTCCTGCCAATTTGCAACGCCACGCTGCTTAATTATTGTATAACGACTTTCCATTTCAACTACGAGCTCCTGCACCATCTCAAGAGCATTGTTTGAGTCATAAACGACTTCGCCCCGATACAAATTCGTTAGCTTTTCATACACCGAAAACTCAACCTGCTTCGGGTCGATAAGCGCTAGCTCAATGGCATCCTGCGATTGACGCCCCAGTAGCGAGGCAATGATTGAGTGCAAACATACGCTTTTTCCACTGCCAGTCGTTCCTGCCACAAACAAATGTGGCGCATCCGCCAGCGTCATTTCGAATGGCTTGCCTAGCTCATCTAAACCCAGAAACACTGGCAGGGATGACGCGTCCTTGCTACGAGATTGTTCAAGCCATTCAACAAATGCGTCTTGCTCGACGGGCTTCCACGTCTCCCTGGAACGCGGAATACTAAGAAAGACGACACGCGCTTCATCTCCCTTTGCGAGGCTCGGAGCACCACTTTGCACGTTTAATAGGAGCGAGATCTCTCTTAGTTTTCTCTCAAGGCTATTTATTTGATTCACATCCCGCAAATACACGCGATAACGGGTGACGCGCGGACCATGAATCGGCTCGCCACGCACCTCCGCGTCAATTCCCACTTCGCGCAACGCCTTAGCTACCACATCACTTCCATCTGGAGGCACAGTTACCGGTTGCGGTATTTCACTGCGATCGGCTGAATTTAACCTTCCCTCTCCAAGGTGGGCGCGTCTTGCCACAAGCGCGTGAACGAACTTCTCATAGTTTTCGTCAGCCTCAATCCAATCCGCCTGCAGTGCCATTACGCCACGCCGCCAGTGCCTTCGTACCGCACGCCGCAGTGATTCCATAGTTTCAATCGGCGAATCTTTGTATTCCTTCGCATGCGCGACAAGCAACCCGAGCCAAATTTCAATATCCTCATCCTTGAAAATCGCCCGCGATGGAACCTCCTGCCCTCGAATGTCACCATCCTCTCGCTCAGATGGGAGGGCACCCAACCCCAAAGAACGGCCTAGCGCAAGCCTAACCAATCGCCCCTTGGAAGTAAGATCCAAGTCTTGATGAAGTCTATGGGTTAATTCATCAACCTCTTTGCTCGCTCGGAAGCGTGCACTAAGCACCTGCGCGATGGTGAGGCCGCTCATATTTTGGCCCCCGCGAAATATTTATCCAGTCGCGCCCTCGTACGCCCGATACCGTCACCGATATTCTCGTGTTCAAGCATATAGGTTCGC
>SYEN01000137.1 GCA_005800795.1 Burkholderiales bacterium
CGCGAAGGTGATGGAAGACAACCCGACGGCGTTGCGCCTGAAGGAGCTGGAAACGCTGGAAAAGGTGACCGAGAAAATCGATAAAATTTCGGTGTTCGGCGTCTTGGATGGCGTGTTGAAGGATCTGGTGAAGATTCGGGTGTAATGACCCACAGTCTTGATCGGGCAACGATGTAAACGGAAAACCCACGCCGTCATGCCAGCATAAGCTGGCATCCAGGGCGTAACCAGCGCGAAGCGCATGTCAGCAGCGCTTCGCGCCGAAACGTTACAACCTGGGTTCCAGCTTCCGCTGGAACGACGGCTGGGTCATCTGTGTGCGTCTGTGTAATCTGTGGCTAAGGTTTCGAAGGAGCGTCAATTGAACTACGTACTCGCACTAGACATCGCCGGCACGCCGTTCCGTTGGATGGAGCCGCGCGAAGCCATTCACTATCACGCCGCTGGCAAAGTAGCGTGGGAACTGGGCGCGGAACTCGCTGTGTTTCGCGGCGGTGTGTCACGCGCGGGTATTCGTTCGCAACTCACCACGCGTTCCGTCATCGCGCTCGCCAAGAGCGAGGCTATGGTGAAATGGGCGCGGGAAATTCTGCCGCTGAAACACGATAACCGCATGCTGTTCAAGCGTGACCGCCATCTGTGCGCGTATTGCGGCGATCAGTTCGACCGCCGTGATCTCACGCGTGATCACATCATGCCGCTGTCGCGCCGTGGCGCGGATACGTGGGAGAACGTGGTCACCGCGTGCAAGCACTGCAATCACACACGCAAACGTAACCGTACGCCCGAAGAAGCGGGGCTGCCGTTGCACTACGTGCCGTATGCGCCGTGCCGCTCGGAATACTTCATTCTGTCCGGCCGCCGCATCCTGGCCGATCAGATGGAGTATCTGTTGGCACGCGTGCCACGTGACAGCCGTTTGCATGCCAAGGCAAACTGAACGCGTTGTGACGTACTCGCGGGCCGGCCAGACTTACATCGGTGTCGACTTCGGCACCACGAACACCGTTGTATCTCTGGCGGATGCATCGGGTGCCGTTCGCACGCTGGTGTATCCGTCCGCGCAGGGACCTTTGCCGACGTTTCGCTCAGTCCTCTGCTACGTTCATGAGGACAACGATGCTCTCGGTGGCGTGAAGCGAGTGTTCTGCGGCGCGGACGCCATCGAGGCTTTTTTGCGACAGGGCGATGAGGCAAGACTGATTCAGTCGGTGAAGACGTTTTTGTCGAGCAAGTCGTTTTCGCGTTCGACGATACACGGGCGTGACTACTCACTGGAAGAGATTGTGGCAGATTTTCTGCGCGGGCTTTTAAAAGCGGCGCAATGGCCGGATGGGGTGGCGGATTCAACCGGTACGATCGCGGTGGGACGGCCGGTGAGGTTCGCAGGTGATGGAGACGATGCTTTGGCAGAAGCTCGGCTGCGCGCTGCGTTTTTGGCGGCAGGTATTGCGAACATCGAGTTCGGATTGGAACCTCAGGCGGCGGCGTTTTTTTTTGCCAAACGTCTGTGCGAGCCCGCAACCGTGCTGGTGGCAGATTTTGGCGGGGGCACCAGTGATTTTTCCATCGTGCAATTCGACCCGGAAACCGGCAAGACGGAAGCGCTGGCGCATACCGGTGTGGGTATCGCCGGGGATACCCTAGACTATCGCATCATCGACAAGGTGGTGGCGCCAGCGTTCGGCAAGGGCAGTCGCTTCCGTCCGCAGGGCCGTTGGCTGGAAGTGCCGAAATGGATCTACTTCGAGTTCGAGCATTGGCACCGGTTGTCGTTTCTGAAGCGCCCAGCAGTGTTGCGTGAATTACGTGAAATCGAGCTGACCAGCGACGCGCCGCAGGCATTGGCATGGCTGCGTGAATTTCTGGAGCAGGAGCTCGGGTTCCATTTGTATCAGGCAGTGAATCGTTGCAAGACGGCGTTGTCGTCGGCGGATCACGCGGAACTGGTTTTTGAGTTTGCGCCCATCTCGCTGCGCTGCACGATCAGCCGCGCGGACTTCGAACAATGGATCGCGCCGGATGTGGCCGCGATTGAGGCCGCTTGCAGCGATGCCTTGGCGCAGGCGGGCTTGAGTGCCGACGATATGTCGGTAGTGTTCATGACCGGCGGCACGTCGTTTGTGCCACTGCTTCGGCAGCGCTTTGAGTCGCGCTTTGGCGCAGAGAAAATTGTCGCGGGCGATGAATTTGTTTCGGTAGGCAGTGGTTTGGCTTTGTTAGCGCGGGAACGAGAATTTAAAAAATATAATAAAAACAAATAGTTATAGCAACGTTTCTGCTAATACTGTCATTCTCGCTTGCTCATCAATGACAGCACCAGGTTTCTACTGTCGCTTAATTTGGCAGCGCTCTGCAGCGCTAGCGTTGCGCAATGCATCACCGCCAGGATAGGCTGTACCAATTGAGGCCAAAATGCAGAAAATGATTCAACTTGTGGCACTTGCCCTACTGGGTAGTGCGCTGCAATCGCATGCGCAAACCGGTGGCGCAGGCAATTACCCCAATAAACCCATTCGATGGGTGATCCCGTTTGCACCGGGTGGTGGCACCGACATGGTGGCGCGGCCCATTGCAGCCAAGCTGACCGACCGTTTGGGGCAGCAGATTCTCTACGACAATCGCGGTGGCGGCGGTGGTGTGATCGCGGGGGAGATTGTGGCGAATGCCAACCCGGATGGGTACACGTTGTTGGTGGCGGCGGTCGCGGTAATGACGGTGAACGTCAGTCTGATGAAGATGCCGTTCGATCCGGTAAAGGATTTCATTCCCATTACCAAGTTTGCCAACGTGCCCAACATGCTGGCTACGCGTGCGGGCTTTCCCGCAGCAAAAGTGCAGGATGTCATCGCCTATGCCAGATCCAATCCCGGCAAGCTGCGTTGGGCGCTGTCGGGCACCGGCTCAGCAGGGACGCTGTCGATGGAGCTGCTGCGGATTACCTCGAAAATCGATGTGGTGCCGATCCCTTACAAGGGCGCGGGGCCGGCGATGATCGGCGTGTTGAGCGGTGAGGCCGAGGTGATGTTCGCCAATCCGGCGGTGTTTATGCCGCATATTGCAGGAGGTCGTCTGCGCGCGCTTGCCGCCGCCAGCATGCAGCGCGTACCGGCATTGCCGGACATGCCGACGTTTCATGAATCAGGCTTCCCGAATTTTGAATCGTTGTCGTGGTACGGTTTGGCTGCGCCTGCGCGCGCGCCGCAGGCCATCATCAACCTGCTGCATCGTGAGGTGACCGCCGTGATCAAGCAGCCGGATGTGCTGACGCGCATTACTGCGGAAGGGGGCGTACCAGTGGCCAACACCCCGCAGGAATTCGCTCAGGATATCCGTAATGACATCGCGAAGTGGGCGAAAGTCATCAAGGACGCGAACATCAAGATGTGAGGGTTCGCCTTGCGCGTCTAAAGAACTACCCCGCGAACTGAATTTTCGCTTCTTTCACCACACGCCGCCAGCGTTCGATGGTGGGTTTCAGCACGTTGTGAAATTGTTCCGGGGGACCGCCGGCGGGTTCCATGCCTTCGCCCCGCATTTGCTTCATCATTTCTTCGGTCAGCAGTATTTTGGACACTTCGCGGTTCCACAGCGCCACTATTTCAGGACGGACACCCTTGGGCCCCCATATCGCGTACCAATGGGGCACGTCGAATCCGCTGACAGTTTCGCCGATGCTCGGTACTTCCGGCAGCAGCGGCGAGCGTTTCGCGGTGGAGACGCCGATGGCACGCAAGCGCCCAGATTTGATGTGTGGCTGGGCCGGCATGACACTGAGCGAGGCGATCTGCACTTCGTTGCCGACAAGGCCCACCAGTGCCGGGCCAGAGCCTTTGAAGGGGATGTGCACGGTGTCGATCCGGGCTTCCAAGTTCAGTAGTTCCTGCAAGAGGTGTGTGACGCTGCCTACACCCACCGTGCCGTAACTGATCTTGCCGGGATTCGCACGCGCGTGGCCGATGAGATCCTTCACGCTTTTGACCGGTAGCGCAGGGTGGGCTAGCAGCGCCATTGCGGTGGTGCCGAGCAGGATCACCGGCTGGATTCCACCCACCGGATCGTACGTGAGCTTGTGGTAGGCGGAGGTCGCCGCGTAGCTGCTGGATACGGTGATGAAGGTGTAACCATCCGGTTCCGATTTTGCTGCGATTTCCGCACCCAGTGAGCCGCCTGCACCGGGACGGTTATCGACAACGACAGGCTGGCCGATGGATGCCGAAAGAGGCGCGCCAATCACGCGCGACAGAATGTCGGTGCCGCCGCCAGGCGCAAATGGCGATATAAGCCGTATCGGTTTGGTTGGATATTTTTGTGCCAGTGCGCCGGGCGCGGCCATCAGCAGCGGCGCGCAGATCGAAAAAAATTTAACGGAATTCAACGCAGATTCTCCACTCAGATTATTCAATGCGTGTCGTGGGCTCTTGCCGCGGTAATCAATGCTGGTAGGGTGTTGGGGGGGCAAAACGGCGCCCCGCTGAAACTACGAAAGGCTGTACCGCCGCCGGGATTCTCGACCACCACGGTGTGACTCCAGTGCTCAAAGAAGCCCTGAATCATATTGCTTATTGTTGTCGAGGCCGTTCGAGCCATACCCGCTCCGGCGTCAATTGTCGCATGCAGTTGAAGTGCCCCAACGGACATTCGCGCTTGAAGCAAGGGCTGCATGGCAGGTCGATCTTCACAATTTTTGCACGCGACGATAACGGTGGCGTAAACAGCGGGCTACTGGAACCGTAGAGCGCAAGCGTCGGGCGATCCAGGGCGGCAGCTATATGCATCAGGCCGGAATCATTGGTGACAACCAGTGCTGCGATGCCAATCAAATCGATGGCGTCGTCGAGCGAGGTTTTACCGCACAGATTGGTGCAAGTGCCACCGCTCGCCAGCACAATGGCTTCGCCTATCGCGGTGTCTTTCGGAGAGCCGACTAGCCATACCGCGTAGCCGCTGTCTACCGCCTGACGAGCCAGTGTGGCGAAGTGTTCGGAGGGCCAGCGTTTGGCGGGGCCGTATTCGGCGCCGGGGCAAAAAATGGCTATGGGTTTGTTGTCTATAAGTAATTGTTTTATTTGAATATTTTTTGCATTGCTAATATTGGCTACGAGGTGCGGCGCCGGTGTCTTGGGCATGGGTGAGGCTCGATCCAAGGCCAGTGCGGAAAAGCGATCCACCATTCTGGGCAGCGCTTGTTCATCCAGCTGCCGCAAATCGTTGAGCAGCCCATAACGCATTTCACCGCGAAAGCCCGTTCGCATGGGGATTCTTGCCAGCAGCGGAATCAACGCCGACTTTAGCGAATTCGGCAGTACGATGGCTTGATCGTACTGCCCGCTTCGCAGTTCGCGCGCGAGTTGCCGACGTTCTCCGAATTTAAGTTCGCCGTGACCGAAACGCGCGACGATGCCGCGCCGCACTTCCGGCATGCGCGACAGCAGTGGCAGGGTAAACGGCGGCGCCAGCACATCCAGTACGAGGTTGGCGTGGCGCTCATGCAGCAGCCGGAACATGGGCTGCGCCATTACGGTGTCCCCGACCCAGGCGGGGGCGACGACGAGAATTTTCATGCGGTGAGGGTTAGTGTCCAGCTTTTACCGGCCCGCCCGCGAGAGAGAATCGGGTGCCGCAATAAGGACATTGCGCCTGGCCGGTTTTTGCCACATCGAGAAACACCCTTGGGTGCGTGTTCCACAGATGCATCGCCGGTGTCGGGCAATGCAGTGGCAAATCGGCGGCAGTTACCTCGATGTGTTTTGACTTGTTGTCTGCCGGTTCGGCCATGGCGCTCTCCCGCGATTTACATTGCCACCGGCGTCAGCCAGCTGGCGTATTTTTGCGCCTTGCCGTTGACCACGTCGAAAAACGCAGCTTGCAGTTTGGCGGTGATCGGTCCACGTTGGCCGCTGCCAATGGTGCGGCCATCGAGTTCGCGGATCGGAGTGACTTCGGCGGCCGTACCGGTGAAAAACGCTTCGTCGGCGATATAAAGATCGTCGCGCGTAATGCGCTTGGTGCCCACACTATAGCCCATGTCGTGCGCGATGGTAATGATGGATTCACGGGTGATGCCGATCAGTGCGCTGTTTAATTCCGGCTCGTAAATCTTGCCATCTTTCACCATAAAGAGATTCTCGCCAGAGCCTTCGGCCACGAAACCGTCCACATCCAGCAGCAGGCCTTCATCGTAGCCGTGTTCGGTGGCTTCAATGTTGGCGAGTATCGAGTTGGCATAAGTACCCGAATATTTTGCGCGCGTCATCGACACGTTGACGTGATGGCGCATATAGGAAGAGGTTTTGACGCGGATGCCCTTTTCAATGGCGTCGGCGCCCAGATACGCACCCCACGGCCACGCCGCGACAGAGACATGCACGGTATTACCCTTGGGGGACACGCCCATTTTTTCCGAGCCGTAAAACGCGATGGGACGCAGATAACATGATTCGAGTTTGTTGGCTCGCACCACTTCCTTTTGCGCCTCCATCAGTTGCTCGATCGAGTAGGGAATTTTCATCAGATAGATATGGGCCGAATTCAACAGCCGCTGCGTGTGCTCACGCAAACGGAAAATGGCCGTGCCGTTGACTGTGTTGTAGGCACGCACACCTTCAAATACCGCAAGACCATAGTGCAGGGAGTGTGTGAGTACGTGCGTAGTTGCCTCGCGCCAGGGTACCAGTTTGCCATCGTGCCATATAAACCCGTCGCGATCCGCCATCGACATGAAGTGCTCCATCGGAGTTCGTTTAAAAACAATATTTTAGCGCATTTGCGGCGCATGCAGTGACGGCGCCTGTGACAACGTTCCGTCAGGTACGGCAAACACGCCGCGCTACCAGCTTACGCGTCGAATGGCTTGGGTGCGTGTAGCGTGTAATATAGGTCAACTGCCATTTTCGTTCAGTCATGCAATCCCCAAACTATAACAAGGACCACGGGTGATCCAAAGGTTACGCCAGCGGCTGGCCGACCTCGGCGCCCGCGTGATATCGGAGACCGATACCGATGAGGATCGTCTGCGCAAGTCGCTGTTGATATTTGCCAGCGCCATGATGGGCCTGGGATCGATGCTGTGGCTAGTGATTTACTGGGCAATGGGCATCAAGTTTTCCGCGACGGTACCGTTTCTTTACATTGTGGCGACGGCGGCATCGCTGGCCTTGTACCTGTGGACGTTGAACTTCGATGTGTTCCGTCTGATTCAAGTCAGCCTGTTTTTGTTCGTGCCCTTCGTGATGCAGTGGAGCATCGGCAGTTATGTCAGTTCGTCGGGTGTGATGCTGTGGGCTTTGCTCGCGCCGGTAGGTGCCATTCTTATTTATGGCGCACGCGAATCGATACCGTGGTTCGTGGCGTATGTGGTGATGGCGGCGATATCGGGGGTATTCGATTATTACTTGGCGAGCGAACTGCCCAAAAATGTCAGCATGCAGACTATCGCGGTGTTTTTCGCACTCAACTTCGTGGCGATGTCGACCATCATTTACATGCTGGTGACATACTTCATGCGCCAGCGCGAAAAATTGCAGGCGGAACTGGCTGAAAAACATCTGCTGTTGCAGGCAGATCAGGCGCAGATTGAGCGTCTGCTGCTGAACATTCTGCCGGCGCCGATTGCGAAGCGTCTGCAGGCGAGCAGCACTACCATCGCCGACGGCTTTGCCGACGTTACGGTGATGTTCGTTGACATCAAGGATTTCACGCGGCTGTCTGGCGATCAACCGCCGATCGTGATTGTCGAATCGCTGAACCGAGTGTTCTCGTATTTCGACGCACTGGTGGAAAAATACGATCTCGAGAAAATCAAGACTATCGGCGATGCGTACATGGTGGCGGGAGGGTTGACATCGCCGACCGGCTGGGCATTTGCGGTCGATGGGCTGCGCCACACGCATGCCATGCTGGGTATGGCGATGGAAATGTTGGTCTATATGAAAACTTTGCCGCCGGTGGGTGGCACGAAATTGCAATTGCACATCGGCATGAGCACCGGCCCGGTGGTTGCCGGCGTGATCGGTACCAAGAAATTCATTTATGACCTGTGGGGTGACACTGTGAACCTGGCCAGCCGGGTTACCGACAAGGCACAGGCGGACTCGATATTGGTGGATGTCACGACCTATGAGCGAGTGAAATCGCTCTATGAATTCGACGCGCCGGAAACGCTGGACGTGCGTGGCAAGGGGCTGGTGACGGCTTACCGGTTGTTGCGGTCGCGCGAAGGCACGCCGGCATACGGCACAGCGCGCGCGTTGAACTGATCCGCTTGACTTGGCGGGTTACGCCATTTCGGTCTTGTCCGGCAATGAGCCACCCATGACGTTTTGCCAAAGACGCCGCACGGCGGCCGTGTGTGCGCTGACTGATTCGTGTGGCACACGGGCGTAACGCGCTTCCTGCAATCGCAGCGCATGCTGCATACCACGAAACGTCCGGTAGGCCGCGTGGGCGCCTTCGGCATCGGCAGTCGAAATCAGCCCCAGCTTTGCGGCCAGCTTCAGTAATGCCAGATTGCCGATGTTGCCTGTTAGGGCTGCGTGCTTATGAGCGTGGCCGAGCACGAGGTATTGCACCACGAACTCCACATCGACGATGCCGCCGTGGCCGTGCTTCACGTCGAACAGGCCGCTGGTGTTGGGATGCGAGGCATGCATTTTTTCGCGCATACCAGCGATCTCGCGGCGCAGAGCCTCGATATCGCGCGGGCGGCGCAGGAGATCACCACGCAAGGTTTCAAACTTGGCGCCGATGGTTGCGTCGCCTGCTACATAGCGTGCGCGGGTCAGCGCCTGATGTTCCCACACCCAGGCATGCTGCTCCTGATAAGTGCGAAAGGCGGCAAGAGAACTCACCAGCAGACCGCTATCGCCGTCGGGCCGCAGACGCAGGTCGGTTTCATAGAGGAGTCCTGCAGCAGTGGTGCTGGTCAGCCAGGTGTTGATGCGTTGCGCGAGGCGGGCGTAGTTTTCGGGTGATTCATCCACGCTGTCTTCATGCAGGAACACCAGGTCGAGATCGGAGGCGTAGCCCAGTTCCTTGCCGCCGAGCTTGCCATATCCGATGATGGCAAATGCCGGTTCGGCACGTGTGCGTTGCCGCACGCCCAGCCATACCAGGCGCAGGGCTTCACTGAGCACCGTACAGGCCAGATCGGAGAGATGATCGCTCAGCGTTTCAAGCGGCAGGCTGCCGGACAAATCCTGCGCGATCAGGCGCAGCGTCTGCGCGTGTTTGAAGTGGCGCAGCGTATCCATCTGCCGTTCAGTGTCGCCACTCGCGCTGTCCAGTGCCGCGCGTAAATCCTGCGCAAGGGCATGCCAGTCGGGCGGCGCCTGCAGACTGCGGGCATCCAGCAATTCGTCCAGCAGTATGGGGTGCTGCGTCAGATATTGCGCCACCCAGGGGCTGGCGCGCATCAGTTCGGCAAGATGGGTTCGTGCCTGCGGGTATTCTTCCAGTAGGGCCAGGTACGATTCGCGGCGGTTGACGCCATCCAGAAAATTAAGTAGCCGTTCCAGCGTGGCGTCGCGGCTGCCCCCAGCGGCAGCGGCTTCAATCGCCAGAGGCGCGAGACGATCCAGCCTCGATTGGCTGGCGGCGGGCATTTGACGGTAGCGCGCCGAGCCGTGCATTTGGGCAAGACGTGCCTGCATGTCCGCGGGCCGTTCAAAGCCGAGCGCCGCCAGCCGGCCGGTGACGGCTTCCGGGCCTTCGGATTGCGTCCACAACGCGGCTAACGGGTGCGTCGCGGCTTGGGCGTCGGCGAACAGTGCGTCGAATTGGCGCGATACGCGTGTACGGCGATGGTCCAGTTCTGCGAGCAGTGCAGCGTAGTCACTGAAACCCATGCTGTGCGCAATAGCCTCTTGCGCCTGATTGTGGACCGGCAGATCATGGGTTTGCTGATCGTCACGATACTGTAGGCGGTGTTCCAGTTTCCTCAGGAATTCATAGTCTTGCGAGAGTTCCTGAACGGCAGTTTCTGGTAGTACGCCACGCGCGGCGAGCAACGCCAGCACTTCAAGCGTCGGCTGGCGGCGCAGCGCTGCCTCATGGCCGCCGCGTATCAACTGGAATGACTGGGCGATGAACTCTATTTCGCGGATGCCGCCGCGGCCCAGTTTGATATTGCCGCTGCGCTCACGGCGTTCGACTTCGCGGCGGATCTGGCCATGCAACTCACGCAACGAGGCAAACACGCTGTAATCAAGATGGCGTCGGTAGATGAAAGGGCGTACTAATGCCATCAGCGCGTCGCGGTCATGTTGCGCGCCGGTCAGTGCGCGCGCCTTGATCCAGGCGTAACGTTCCCATTCCCGGCCCTGCGTAACCAGATAATTTTCCAGCATGTCGAAGCTCATCGCCAGCGGCCCGCTGTCGCCATAGGGCCGCAGCCGCATATCGACGCGGAATACAAAGCCGTCTTCGGAAATGTCGGCAAGCGCCGCGATCAGCAGACGCCCCACGCGCGAAAAATACTCGTGGTTGTTGAGTGGACGCGGGCCATCGGTTTCGCCTTCGTCGGGGTAGACAAATACGAGGTCGATATCGGAAGAGACATTCAATTCCCCGCCGCCGAGTTTGCCCATACCGGCCACGATCAGTTGTTGTACCTCGCCTTTCGCATCGCGCGGCGTGCCGGCGGTGCCGGCCAGATCAGAGGTAATCCAGTCGAGTGCCGTATGCAGACTGACTTCGGCAAGGCGCGTCATGGCTTGCGTGACTTCGCCTAGTGATGCCCAGCCGGCCAGATCGCGTACGATCAAGGTGGCGAGGGTGCGCTGGCGCAGAATGCGCAGCTGACGGTGCAGCGCCTCTTTTGAAACCGAATGTTCGCCGGGAGATGCAACCTCACACGGTGTTAGCAGGTCTATGTCATCAAGCAGGCTTGGTGTTGCCGTGAGTAACCGGGCCAGGTAGAGGCTGAGGCGTCGCGCCTGAACGATGGCGTCGTCTACCTTGATGATGCCGGGTGCGTTACTCTCGGGCATGGCAAAACACGGTAAAATTCGTAAGTTATTGTTAATATTGAACTTTTGTAGACATTTCAAGAACATTCAAGGTGGGTAGTGCGCATGTATTTTGCCATGTCGGCATTCTTCGGTGAGATGGAGTGAGGATTAAGCCGGTATTCAGTGCTGCCACGCGGCTGATCGTCTGGCTTTGGCACAAGGCTGTGTGGATCGCCGTGGCAAGCGTTTTGCTGGCTGCCGCCAGTGTGCTGACGTTGCGCTACTGGGTGTTGCCGCATGTTGGCGATTACCGCGAACGTTTGGCGCAATCGGTCAGCGAGGCGGCCGGACAGCGCGTCACCTTTAGCGCGATGACGGCGGATTGGGACGGGCTTCATCCGCGCTTGAACCTAGGCAATGTGGTGGTGTACGACAAGGCGGGGCGCGCGGCACTGACCTTGCAACGCGTTGACAGCACGTTGTCGTGGTTGTCCATACCCTTGCGCAGCCCGCGCTTTGTGGCGCTGGACTTTTACGAACCTAGACTGGATGTACGCCGCGACAAAAGCGGGCGCATTTCCGTCGGCGGCATCGAAATGGGCGGCGATAGCAGCGAAGGCGGCTTCTCCGACTGGGTGCTGTCGCAGCGCGACATTGAAATTCACAACGCTACCATTGACTGGACGGACGAAATGCGCGGCGCGCCGGTGTTGCAACTGCGGCAGGTGCGGCTGCATTTGGTGAACCGCGGCGAGCGTCACCGTTTTGGCCTGCGCGCGCTGCCGCCGCCATCCGTTGCCGGGCCAGTGGATTTGCGGGGGGATCTCACGGGCGGTTCGCTCAAACAACCGGCCAGCTGGGCGGGACGCGTGTATGCGCAATTCGATAACGCCGATATTGCAGCTTGGCGCACCTGGATGCCGTTCCCGTTCGATATGCAGCGGGGGGCGGGGGGCGTGCGCGCCTGGGCCACGGTGCGCAATCAATCGTTGCAGGAATTGATTGCTGACGTGCGCTTGTCGGACGTGCGTGCGCGGCTTGGCAAGGAGCTGCCGGAACTGGATATGCCGGCGCTGAACGGACGTGTGGCATGGAAAAAATCGCCCAAGAGTGTGGAGTTTTCGACCCGCCAACTAAGCCTGCTTGCCACGAGCAAGGCTGGTGCGCTGGAATTGCCGCCGATGGATTTCAACTTTAAGTCCGCGACCAATGCGCAGGGCATGCCGCAATCGAGCGAGGTGAAAGTCAACGCCATTGATATCGCGACGCTGGCCGCGTTGGCCGATCATTTGCCGGTCGGTCAGGAAACCCGTACGCGGCTGACAGAGCTGTCGCCCAAGGGCCGCCTGTTCGAGGTGACGGCGGCGTGGGAAGGTGAGTTGCCTGAGCCGAAAAAGTACAACGCGCGTGGACGTTTCGAGAATCTGGCGGTCAATCGTTATGGCGCGTTGCCAGGATTGAAGGGTATCAGCGGTAACGTAGAGGCCAACGAAAAAAGCGGTGTGCTGCAGATGACCTCGCGCGCGATGAAATTCGATATGCCGCAATTGTTCAAGGTGCCGCTGGAGTTTGATGCCGTGACGGGGCAGGCGAACTGGAACCGGGTGGACAAAGGCTTTAACCTGAAGCTGACCAACATTGCTTACGCCAATAGCGATCTGGCGGGTAGTTTGCAGGGCATTTATCAAAGCGTGCCGGGCCAGCCGGGCATAGCGGATATCACGGGCAATCTCACGCGCGCTGAGGCACAGCGCATAGTGCATTATCTGCCGCTACCTGCGGGGCGCACGGCCCGCGACTGGCTGGAGGCCGCGTTTCTGGCGGGCACTTCGGATGATGTGAAATTCCGCTTGAAGGGTGATCTGCGTGAATTTCCCTTCGAGAGTGAAAAGCAGGGTACGTTTCTGGTTACTGCACGGTTGCGTGGCGGCGTGTTGCATTACGGCGACGGCTGGCCAAATATCGACAGGATCGAGGGCGATCTGGCGTTTCGCGGCAAGCGCATGGAAGTGCTGGCGAAGCAGGGCTACGTGCAGAACACGCGCCTGGCCAACGTCCGCGCGGAAATACCGGATCTGGATGGGACGCGTGTTTTGACCGTCTCCGGTGAGGCGGAGGGGCAGACGCCGGATTTCCTGAAGTTCATCGCGGCCAGTCCGGTGTCGGGATACATCGATCACTTTACCGACGGCATGCAGGGTGAAGGTGCTGGTAAACTCAATCTGCGCCTGGAAATGCCGTTGCGCACTCTGGAGCGTACGCGCGTGGCCGGCAGCTACCAGATGACGGGTAACCGGCTGCTGGTGGATGCGTCGTTACCCCCGCTGGAGCAGGTTGCCGGGAGGCTGGAGTTTACCGAAACCGGTGTCAGCGTACCGTCGGCCAATGCCGTTTTTTTTGGTGGACCGCTCAGTGTCATTGGCAATACGCAGCGCGACGGCACCATACGCATGACATTGCAGGGTCGCGTCAATCCGGATGCCGTGCGCCGCGTCGGTGGCCCGCCGTGGCTGGCGCACATACGTGGCACGGCCGATTGGAACGGCACCATCACCGTGCGCAAAAAAACCGTTGATATGGTGGTGGAATCGACACTACAGGGACTGGCGTCAGCGTTGCCTGTGCCGCTGGGCAAGACTGCAGCGGAGAGCATGCCGGTGCGCGTTGAGCGGCGCTTTATCAGCAACGAGCGCGATCAACTGGCGGTCAGCATCGGCGATATCGTGAGCGCGCGCCTGTCGCGCCATAGCGAAGGCAAACGTACCGTCATCGATGCCGGCGTCGTGCGTCTGGGCGGCGGCGCGGCAGCGGAACCTGAGGCCAATCGACCGGGGTTGTTTGTGAGCGGCGGAATCAAAGCGCTGAACGCCGATGGCTGGATGAAGCTGGGCGGATCTGACGCTAGTGACGTGAATTACAACATTGCGGGTATCGACGTAAAAATCGGCGAACTGGAAGTGCACGACCGCAAGTTCGGTGAGGTGGCGGTGGTTTCGTTGCCAGCGGGCGCCGAAACCACACGCTACAAGCTGGCTGGCCGGGATATCGAAGGCACCGTCGACTGGACCGCGCGAGGCCGGGGCCGAATTGTGGCGCGCCTTCAAAAGTTTACCTTACCTGAGCCGGTAGCAGGCACGGCACCGGCCGCGCGCACGGCTGCGTCCGACAAGCGGTTGCCGGCGCTGGATATCGTGGTGGAGCATTTTCAGTACGGCGCGAAGGCGCTTGGCAAGCTCGAATTGCGCGCGACACAGCAGGATCGCGACTGGCGTATTGAGCACATGCGCGTGATCAATCCCGATGGCGTGCTGGCGGTGGATGGTGTGTGGCAATCGTGGCTGTCGAATCCGCGCACACAGCTAAACGTGCACTTTGGCGTACTCGATATCGGCAGAATGTTGACGCGGCTGGGCTATCCGGATGGCGTACGGCGCGGCATCGCAGAAATTGGCGGTACATTGTCCTGGAACGGCAGCCCGCAGCAGATTGACTATGCGTCCCTGTCCGGCAAGCTGGTCTTGCGTGCGGTGAAGGGGCAGTTCGTTAAGATGGAGCCGGGTATCGGCAAGTTGCTGGGCATACTCAGTTTGCAATCCTTACCACGGCGCCTGACGCTGGACTTCCGCGACGTATTCAGCGACGGCTTTGCATTTGACGAGATTCTTGGTGAGGTCAAGATCGATCAAGGCTTAGCGGCGTCAGACAAGTTTTTTATCAGCGGACCTTCGGCTGGCGTGTTGATGAATGGCACGGTCGATCTGAATCGCGAGACGCAGAATTTGCAGGTGAAAGTCAGTCCGCGTATATCGGATGGGGTGTCCATTGCCACGGCGGCGCTGGGCGGCCCGATCGCGGCGCTGGCGGCATTTGTCGCGCAAAAACTGTTCAAGGATCCACTCGACGAACTGATATCGTTCCGTTACGCGGTGACTGGCGGCTGGGCTGATCCGGTGGTGACAAAAGTTGCTGCGCCGCAAGCCCAGGCACGCAATCCTGAGTAACGCCTGACCCTGGTTTGATTTGAGGATGGCCGTATGACTACTGTAACAACGTCTCGCATTGCCGCGATCCAAATGGTTTCCAGCCCCAGTGTCGAGACCAATCTCGAAGACGCCGGACGGCTTATCGCGGCGGCCGCGGCGCGCGGTGCGCAACTGGTGGCATTACCGGAATACTTTTGCATTCTCGGCGTTAAGGATACGGACAAGGTGGCGGTGCGCGAGGCCGAAGGGGCGGGTCCAATACAGGCTTTTTTGTCGGCGACGGCCAAAAAACACGGGATATGGATTGTCGGCGGATCTGCGCCGCTTGTCGCCAGCGATGCGGGCAAGGTGCGTAACAGCAGCCTCGTGTTTGATGCCAGCGGTAAGCAGGTGGCCCGCTACGACAAGATTCACCTGTTCGGTTTTCAGATGGGCGATGAGCAGTATCACGAGGCCCGCACCATTGAGCCGGGCGCGACGCCGGTAACGGTGGATACCCCGTTCGGACGGCTCGGTTTGTCAATCTGCTACGACTTGCGCTTTCCGGAAATGTATCGTGCAATGAAGGATGTGGATATCATCCTCGTCCCATCGGCTTTTACCGAGACCACCGGCCGTGCGCATTGGGAGACATTGCTTCGTGCCCGCGCGATTGAAAATCTGGCGTATGTGCTGGCGCCGGCGCAGGGAGGGCATCACGTCAATGGGCGTGATACGCACGGTGACTCAATGATTATCGATCCTTGGGGTGCGGTGCTGGATCGGCTGCCGTACGGTCCCGGCGTGGTGGTAGCAGATGTGAACTTGGAACGACTGCGCGGGCTGCGGCGCAATTTGCCTGCTTTGAGCCATCGAACCCTGTAGTGGCTAACGCTGTTTTATTGTAAGTATTTGTTTTATAAGGAAATTTTGTGCCAACATCCCCGCAGGCTCCAACGCAGGCCACGACCATCGATCCGGCGCTGAATTTTGCTACCGCCTACGACACGCTGCTCACGCCCTACGCGCTGAACGATAGCAAGCTGAACACCGTGTTCGGCCAGATCATGCAGCATCAGGTGGATTACGCCGATCTGTATTTTCAGTACAGCCGCAGCGAATCGTGGAGCCTTGAAGAAGGCATCGTCAAGTCCGGCAGCTTCAGCATTGATCAGGGCGTAGGCGTGCGTGCGGTGAGTGGCGAAAAAACTGCGTTCGCGTACTCGGACGATATCGGATTCGATGCGCTGGCAGCGGCGGCACAGGCCACGCGCGCCATCGGTCGCCAGGGCGGATCCAATAGCGCGCAGGTAGCACGGCGCAACGAAGCGCGCCAGTTGTATCTGCCGCACGACCCACTGGCGAGTCTGGAAGATCCCAAAAAAGTCGCGTTACTGGAAAAGCTCGAACGTCATGCACGCAGCCTTGATTCACGCGTGACACAAGTGATGGCCTCGCTTGCCGGTGAATACGAAGTGGTGATGGTGGCGCGTAGCGACGGCGGGCAGGCGGCCGATGTGCGACCGCTGACGCGCGTGTCGCTGCAGGTGATTGTCGAACAGGATGGCCGTCGGGAGCAAGGGAGTGCCGGCGGTGGCGGGCGTTTTGATTATGCGTATTTCACCGATGCCGTTTTGCAGGACTACGCCCGAAAAGCTGTGGATCAGGCGCTGGTAAACCTTCGCGCTCAACCTGCTCCGGCGGGCACCATGACCGTGATACTCGGCAACGGCTGGCCCGGAGTGTTGCTGCACGAAGC
>SYEN01000138.1 GCA_005800795.1 Burkholderiales bacterium
GATGTCCACGCCCCAGCCTTTGAGTTTGCTGTTGGCGCGCGCGGCGGTGAGCACGATGCGGCCATCGCCGGAGCCGAGGTCGATCACAACATCGTCGTCCTTGAGATCAGCGAGCTTGATCATGCGGTCGACATTTTCCTGTGCGCTGCCGACAAAAATGGAGAAGCGTTCCTGTGCCTGGGCAAGGCCGGCGCACGCCAGCAGGGCGCACGCAAATAACAATCGGTTCATGGTGTTTTGTTTAGGTGGTTCAGTTGAAAGGGTGCGAGATGAAATTGCGCCGCGCATTGTAATGCGCCTCTGCCGCGCTCGCCAGCCTTGCCTTTACCTTGTGCTGTCAAAAGTCGGAGCAAACATAAGTATATGATTTGATTGATTATTTTTCGAAAGGGTAAATTGGCCGCTAACTTGCGAGTAACGCGAGCGACACGCGGCACCAATTGAACACCATCCTATCGGGCATACAATGATTTCGAGCACGGTTTTTATTGCTGCGTTGCTGTTCGCCGCCAGCGCGGCCGTCGCGCAGACTTTTCCGTCGAATAGCTACGGCTGATTTCGCTGTATCCGCCGGGCGGTGGCACCGATGCATCCGCGCGCATCGTGGTGCAGACGCTGTCCGATCAAATGGGCCAGCAGGTGATGTCGACAGCTGCGGCGGGGCGAGCGGGCGAATCGGCGCCGAGCTTGCATACACCGTCACGCGCGATTTTCAGCTGCTGAGTCTGGTGGCGACGACTGGCCCCAAACGTAAGATGGCGAATTCGCTGGCGATGAACGAACGGTTACCCGGTTATTGCGTTGCCACCGTCTGCGTAACCTCCAGCCGTCGCGCGATCCACGGCAACACCACTTTCGTGAACACATCGCGGCTGGTCCAGCCGGGCGAACGGCCCATGTGCCCGCCGGCCGGGTTAACCCACGCGTCTTTCGGGTCGCCATGCTTCATCATTAAATATAGATCGGCGATGGGTTGCTGCGTGTCGCGCTCGCCGTTGACGACAATCATGGGGGCGGCGGGTTTATCGAGGAAGCCGCGCGTCAGCAGCGACAGCTTTGGGCCGTAGGCGAGGTATTCTTCTTCGGTCTTCGCGCCGTAGATGGTGGCACGCGCCGGGAAGATATCGAACAGATACTCGCGCGTGGTGAAGGATTTTTTCTGCCACTCGGGTTGAAAAAATCCGTGGATACCCACACCGTGCACCACTGCACCACGAATGCGATCCTTCTCGGTGTAGGCCATCAGCGCCGCCCAGTAGCCGCTCCAGCTGCGTCCCTGTACGACGATGCGTTTGCTGTCGATGTCTTTGCGCGTTTGCAGCCAGTCGAGCGCGGCGGAAAAAATCCGTTCCGAGCCGATGTCCACCAGTATCGGTGATTGGCCGGTACCGGGCATGTCCACCGCGAATACGCCGATACCGAGTTTCAAAAAGTCATCGACGCGCGCGATCACGTCTTCCTTGCGCGAATCCAGACCGTTGATGCCGAACACCAGCGGCACGGGCTTGGCACTTTTCGGCAAGCGCAAGTAGGCGGTAACCTGCTTGCCCTCGAAAGGAAACTGCACGGTTTGAATCGGCGGATCGAGCAGCTTGCCGTACGCCTGAAACGCGTCGAGTGCACGCTCATAGGCTTTCTGCTTGCCAGGCGAGAGTTTTTCGCTGGGCCAGCGGCCGGTGCTGAAGTTGTGCCACGCCTGATAGTAGGCCTCGCGTGCCTGCTGCGATGATGTCCCTTCGTGCGAGCGGGCTTCTTTCATGTACCGCTCGCCGTTGGCTATCCACGCGGCGGCCCAGGTTTCGCGTTCAAGATTGTGCAATTGTGCGATGGCCGCGCGCGCGTCGTCGGGTTTGATGCCGGCAATCGGCGGCAGGTTGCGGTCGGCGCGGCGCTGGGTTTCGGCCTTGAGTTCGTCGAGGGTTAGCGGGCCCCAGATCTGCGCCATCGCAGGAGCGGCCGCCAGCAGAACTGCAAGCAAGCAGACGACGCGCAATCGCTGCGAATTATGCTGAAGTAAAGGCATGGTTTCCCCCGTCTCTGAAGTGCCGGCCATATGCTACGATCAAACCGGACAAAAATACAACTCAGAGGGAGGCAATCATGGCAGCGTTTTTTTCTTCGCTTGGCAGAACAATGTTGGCGGGCTTGGTACTCGTTGTTATTCTCGTTGTGGCACTGGGCGCCGGCGGGCGCGTGACCGAGCATGCGTGGTGGATGTTTGTGATCCGCTGGTTGCATATCATGTCCGGCATTCTTTGGGTAGGTTTGCTCTACTACTTTAATTTTGTGCAGACGCCCTCGATGCCGAAGATTCCAGACGAGCAAAAGCCCGCGATCGCCCGCTTTATCGCGCCCTCGGCGCTATTCTGGTTTCGCTGGGCGGCGTTGGCTACCGTCGTGCTGGGCCTGATGCTGGCCGGCATGAAAGGCAAGGGCTATCTGGTGAACGCGATGACATTGACGCCGGGCTCGCAAGCCATCGGCATCGGCATGTGGCTGGCGCTGATCATGGCGGTTAACGTGTGGTTTGTGATCTGGCCGAATCAGAAAAAGGCGCTGGGTATTGTCGCAGTTTCACCCGAAGAAAAAGCCGCTGCCGCAAAACGCGCCGGCCTGGTGTCACGCATCAACACCATGCTGTCGAGTCCCAGGCTGTTCTGCATGGTGGCTCAGCAAAACGGCGGGCTGTAAGCACGGCTTGCAAGCATCAAGAAAAATGTCAATTAAAACAAATACTTATAAATCACCATTTTTTCATCCTCCTCGTGCACTAAAGTTTTCTGCCGCGCTTGCGCTTTGCAATACCGCCTTGCACTACAATTCACGCCGGACGGGAAGCGTCACCTTTAGCCCGGCTGCCTTATTATCAACAAGTCTTACGGAGACACCATGGAACACAAACTGCCCGAGCTGCCCTACGCGCTGGATGCGCTGGCGCCGCACATTTCAAAAGAAACGCTGGAGTTTCACTACAGCAAGCATCATCAGACCTACATCACCAATCTGAACGGCCTGATCAAGGGCACCGAATTTGAAAACATGAGCCTCGAGGATATCGTCAAGAAATCCTCCGGCGGGATGTTTAACAATGCCGCGCATGTGTGGAACCACACCTTTTACTGGATGGGCCTGTCACCCAAGGGCGGCGGCGCACCCTCTGGCGCGCTGGCAGCCGCCATTGACAAAAAATGGGGCTCGTTTACCAAGTTCAAAGAAGAATTTGCCAAGGTCGCCATCGGCACCTTCGGTTCAGGCTGGGGCTGGTTAGTGAAAAAGCCGGACGGCTCGCTTGATCTTGCCTCCACCACTGGCGCGGGCACGCCGCTGACTGGCGCCGACAAGCCGCTGCTGACTTGCGACGTGTGGGAACACGCCTA
>SYEN01000139.1 GCA_005800795.1 Burkholderiales bacterium
ATGGTCAACACCAGCCGCGCGCCGTTGATCGAAACCGGTGCGCTGGAAGCTGCGTTGAAGGTCGGCCGCCCCGGCATGGCGGCGGTGGATGTGTTCGAGAGCGAGCCGGTGCTGGGTGCGGCGCATCCGCTGATTTCCATGGAAAACGCAATTTGCACGCCCCACATCGGTTACGTGGAGCGCGGCGGCTACGAAGGTCAATTCACGGCTTCGTTCGGGCAAATCGTTTCCTACCTGGAGGGCAAGCCCATTAACGTGATTAATCCTGAGGCGCTGGCGAATGCGAGCAAGTAAATGCGCAAATGAGGTCCTTACAGCCTGCTTGTTCAGCCTGCTGTCCTACGCAGGCGCCGGTGTGGCGCAACCCGCCAAGCTCGATGCCGGTGCGGGTTATCCCAATAAACCCGTGCGTTGGGTGGTGCCATTTCCGCCGGGTGCGTCTAACGACATTATTGCGCGCCTGATTGCAGGCAAGCTTACGGATGCTCTGGGTTATCAATTTGTAGTGGACAACCGCGGTGGCGCGGGGGGCTTGATTGGCGGTGAAACCGTGGTGCGCGCGCAGCCGGATGGCTACACGCTGCTGTTGGCTAACCCAGGCCCCGCCATTGCTGCGCCGTTGCTGTCCAGCCGTGCGCCGTACACGCCTGATGATCTGGCGGGCGTGATTGTCATCGGTTACGCACCGCTGATTCTGTTGACGCATCCGAGCGTGCCGGTGCGCAACGCCAGGGAACTCGTCGATTATGCGCGGGCCAATCCCAAAAAAGTGTCGTGGGGGTCGTCGGGCATCGGCACCAGTCTGCACGTTGGGCTGGCGGTGTTTCTGGGGGCGACCAATGCGCCTTTGACCCACGTGCCGTACAAGGGCGCGGCGCCCGCGCTGACCGATGTCGTGAGCGGGCAAGTGCAGGGCATGCACACCACGACGGTGAGCGCCGACGCCTTCATCAAGTCTCAGCGCGTACGGGTGATCGGGATTGCCGGCCCGAAGCGTTCAGCCTTGCTGCCCGACGTGCCGACGCTGGCCGAAAGTGGCATCAAGGACGCCGAGTCGGTGGTGTGGTTTGGCATGATGGCGCCGCTGAAAACTCCGCGGCCCATCGTCCATAAACTCAATCGCGAAGTCAACCGTGCGCTGGCGCTTGCCGATGTCAGGGCGCGGCTTGATCAACTGGGGCTGGAAGTGCAGGGCGGCACGGCGAAAGAGATGGACAAATTCGTCCGCAGCGAAACAGCCCAGTTGAAACAGTTAATCAAAGCGGGCTTGCTCAAGCCGGAGTAATTACGTTCTTCATCGAAAAAATAGGATAAAAAGTGTTAAAAAACAAATACTTGCAAAAACATCTGCTGGCGGCGCCTTTAGCGGCATTGCTGGGTGCTGCGCTGTTTACCCCCTCAAATGCCACGGCGCAGGCGTATCCAAACAAGCCCATACGTTTGATTGTCGCGTTCCCGGCGGGCGGCTCCACGGATATCGTGGCGCGGCTGGTGGGCCAAAGACTCGGTGAAAAACTCGGCCAGCAAATCGTCGTCGACAATCGCGGCGGCGCGGGCGGTACCATCGGCACCGAAATCGCCTCGCGCGCCACACCCGACGGCTACACGCTGACCATGGGTACTACCAGCACACACGTGATCGCGGTCGGCGCATACAAAAGTTTGAAATATGATCCGGTGAAAGATTTCGAGCCGATCACGCTAGTGGCTTCAACACCGTATTTGCTGGTGGTGAATCCGGCGGTGAAAGCCAATTCTTTGAAGGAATTTATCGCGCTCGCCAAAGCGCAGGCTGGCAAATTGAATTACGCCTCCGCGGGCACGGGCACCACCACCCAACTGGCGATGGAAATGCTGAAATCCGCCGCCGGTATCGACGTGGTGCACGTGCCGTTTAACGGCAACGGCCCGGCAGGTGTGGCCACCATTGGCGGACAGGTTCAGGCGCTGTTCGGCAGCATGCCGGCGGTGCTGCCGCAGGCGAAAGCGGGGCGGCTGCGTCCCCTGGCGGTGGGCACGCCCAAGCGTTCGCCCGCGCTGCCTGATGTGCCGGCCGTGGCGGAAACTTTTCCCGGTTTTGATGCGCAACTGTGGCTGGGATTTTTTGCACCCAAGGGCGTGCCTGCGCCGATCCTGAAGCGCCTCTACGACGAACTCAGCGGCATTGCGCGCTCGCCCGAGATGAAGGAACAGTTCGAGCGCAATGGCGCCGATCCGCAGGTGAGTGCCTCACCCGCCGAGTTGACTAAGCTGGTGATCGGCGACGTAGAAAAATACACCAAGGTGATCAAGGCGGCCGGCATACAGCCGCAGTAACGCCTGAGTTGTAATCGTCGTGGCGTGCGTCAGTTGCCTTTGATCCACGTCGCGATTTTGTCTATGACCTCGGCTTCGATGCCGTTAAAGCCATGATAGGCACGCGGGCCGCAGGCATCGCCTTGGTTAATGCCGCCGTCGAATATCAGGGTTTCGTTTTTTTTCAGGTGCGTGAGTTTGCGGGTGAGCCACGGCAAGTCTGCATAGAGGCACGAGCGGCAACTGTCCTGCCGGTGATGCACCACCAGCACCGGCACTTGGATGCGATCCAGCGCCATCTCGGGTACGGGCCGCTCGCGGCGGTCGGCGAGTATGCTGGAGGTCAGCACCACGCCGTCTGCGCCGCCGCCTTCCGCCTGCGGCAATTGCACTGCGGCGTATGCGGCTGATTGCGTGCCACGGCTGGTGCCGATCAGCCACACTGGCAGTTTCAGTTCTTGCCTGAGCCACGCGATCACGGCTTTGATATCGGCAACGTGCTCCGGTGTCTGGCGAAAAATATCCAAATACCGCGGACTTTGGCGGTCTGAGGGCGCATCGATCACTGCCACTGCCAGCCCCTGTGCGGCGAACAACGCGCGCGAGCGTACCAAAAAATTTCCGCCGCGTTTGATATGGCCGTCGGCGGAAATTTCGATGCCGCCATCGCCGCCAGCAAACAGGATGACGGCGGCGCTTGCACGGCTGTCCTGCGGCGGTTGCAACAACAAAATGCGCTGAGTGACGCCGTTGCGTGAGGCTATATCGATTACACGCGCGGCTTGCGTGTGCGCCAGGGTCGAAAAAAAATAATTAATAAAAATAGATAGTTACGTGTCATTTTGCCAGTATTACTTCATATTGGCCTTGGCGTCGGGCCCGGCAATACCGGCCGCCTCCGGCGTGACGGCCTCAGCGGCAGCTGCCGCCGCTTTGCCTTCGATATCGAATTTGAGCACGTTCAGACTTCTCAGCAACAGTTCGTTGAATACGACAGGCTCTTCCATCTGCGGCAGATGGCCTGCGCCGTGCACGATTTTAAGCGTCGTGCCGGGTGCAGCCAGTGTCAGCAGGCGCGCCTGTTCGGGCGGCGCGATGGCATCGAAATTGCCCCATATCAGGTGGATGGGAATCTTCAGCTTGCGATAGGGTTCGCCGGCGTGGGTGATTGAAGACCCAGGGGTGAACCGTTTTTACCGTATCGGCTGGCTGGAGTTCGAATGTCTGCTGCGTTGGGGCCAGCCGCTGGAGGCGCTGATTGAAGACATCCAGGCACAAACGCCGTTGCAGGTGGAGCGTGAGCAGGTGCTGGGGCTCGCGGGTTTTCTGGAGCAGAATCAGCTGGTTTATCCCTCTGTCAAGACAGTGGCACGATTGGCGGCCCGATCCACCGGCAATCAATGGCTGCAATGGAAATGGTGGGTGCACCACTACCTGTTTTTTCGCGTGCCGTTGGTGCGTCCGCAGCGCTGGCTGGCCGTGGTCGAGCCCTATCTGCGCTGGCTATTTGCTCCGCTGACGGCTTGGGTAGTGGCAGGTCTGGGTGCGCTCGGGCTGATTCTTGCAGCACGCCAGTGGGATGTTTTCCAGCAAACCCTGGTGGAGTCGGTTTCGCCGGAAGGCTTGGCTGGATTCCTGATTGCGCTGGCGTTTGCCAAGACAGCGCATGAACTCGGCCACGCGCTTACCGCGACCCGCTATGGTGTGCGCGTGGCGCACATGGGTGTGGCGTTTCTGGTGTTGTGGCCCATGCTTTATACCGACACCGGCGAATCGTGGCGGTTGCGGTCGCGTTACCAAAGGTTGGCGGTAGCGGTAGCGGGCATTACTACAGAGTTGGCGATTGCCGCCATCGCCACGCTGGGCTGGGCTCTGGTGGAGCCAGGCGCGCTCAAAAATGCCCTGTTTTATCTGGCGACCACCGGCTGGGTGTTGTCGCTCGCGCTGAATGTGAGCCCCTTCATGCGTTTTGACGGCTACTTTATCCTGTCCGACTGGCTGGATATGCCCAATTTGCATGAACGTTCTGGCGCCTTGGCGCGAGCGTGGCTGCGACGCACGTTGCTGGGTTGGGACGAACCTGATCCCGAGGATTTTGAGTCTGTAACGGCACGCCTGTTGCGAGCCTTCGCTTTTCTGACGTGGATTTACCGGCTGGTGATTTTTGTTGGCATTGCCGTGCTGGTGTATTACCTGTTTTTCAAGGTGCTCGGCATCGTGTTGTTCATCATCGAAATCGTCTGGTTCGTGGCACGACCGGTATGGACGGAACTGCGGGTTTGGCGTGAGCGGCGCGGCGAGACGCCCATGGCCCGGCGCTGGGGACTGCTGGGCGTCATGCTCCTACTGGGTGCCGGGGCGTTCGTGCCCTGGCAAGCCGAGGTGCGCGGCCCGGCACTGGCACATCCCGTGCGGCAACTGTTGGTTTATCCGCCATTTCCCGCGCAACTGGTTGCGCTACAGCCGGCAGGTGCGGTGAAGTCCGGTGCGTTGCTGGTGGCATTTGATGCGCCGGAGGTGTCCAGCCGGGGGCAGCGCGCGGACATCGGCGCTTACGCGCTGGAGCGCCGATTGAGCGGCCTCGAAGCGGACGACAAAGGTCTGGAACAACGTCGCGCCACGCAGGAGCGCTTGAGCGAGCAACAGGCCGAATCGCGCGCGGCGCGTAGTGAACTCGAACGGTTGCGGCTGACAGCGGCTTTTGACGGTATCTGGATGGACATTGATCCGCAACTATTCCCTGGCGCGTGGCTGGGCCCTCGCGAGCGCATGGGGGCCCTCGTGGACCCTGCGCATTGGGAGGCTGTCGCCTATGTCGGGCACCGCCAGGTGGAGCGGCTCGCTGCAGGTGATACCGCGCGGCTGTATGTGGAAGGTCAGATTGTGCCGATCCAGGGGCGGGTCGTCGAAATAGATTCGGCGCGGGCGCAAAAGGTGTCGCATGCCATGCTGGCCAATCGTTTTGGCGGGCCGATAGCTGTCGCGCCACATGGGGATGATCTGACGCCGCTGGAGCCGCGTTACCGGGTGCGTATCGCCTTGGACGCGGCGCCCGGAGGTTTGCGAGAAACCCGCGGACAAATGGTTATTCACGGACAGCGCCGTAGTCCGGTGATGGAGTTTTTGACCGGCGTGGCCGCCGTGTTGGTGCTCGAAAGCGGTTTTTGAACTCGCAGCGGGTATTTGAGAATGCCAAGCGTCTGTTTTTACAGTGCATCGGGCAACGCCATGCCGGATTTCTGAAACAGCATGACGCCTCCCAGCGTCTCGGGTAGTGTCACGCACAGCTGCTCACCCAGTGAGTGTCCGTCGGTCGTTTTGCGTGTGGCTGTCATATCGCGACTGTCGATGACATAGCCGGCTATCCAGGGCATTGCTGGCGCGTGCACACCCAGCCAGCATTGCAGGGCGGCCGGACTGCCGAATAACAGGTAGCCGTGTGCGGTATTCAGCAACCAGAAATCGCCTTTCGATAACGCTGTCAAGCCGGTGAATCGTGCGTAACGCTGCGCGGCCTGCGCAGGATTTTCCACGCATAGAAGCACACCTGCTAACCCCACGGCGCCATTCGCGTGTGATGTCCAGCGGGACTGCCAAACCACTTCTGGCGTGTGGTGTTGGCAATACTGGATGCGTCCTTCGGCCATGACGTTGGGCGGCACGCGCACCACGGTAAAACGGGCAGTGGCTTCGCCATTGGGCGTATCTGCCTGGCGTTGCAGCGCTATCGGTGGCAGCGGGGAGAAGCCTTCGCGTTCGAGCCGTTCAAAATCGGCTGCTGGTGCTTGCGTGCCAAAGGCGATCAGATGCACGCCGGTGTAACGTGCGATGGCGTCGCGCAGCTGCCGGGCGTTGGGCGTGTCATGCGTCGGTGTCAAGTATTCCAGGTAGCCATTTTTCAGCATGACGCAACGGTTCGCTGTGCCTGCGGGTTGTAGCGGGCCGCCTTCGTGCAATCGGTGCGACTGTGCGGACAACGGGGTCAGGGTAAAGCCCAAACGGGTAAGCGCGGACGAGGCGGCATCCAAATCCGGCAGGAAATGCGCGACGTGATCGACAGTAAGGCTGCGAGAGTTCGGGTTAATGGTCATGATTCAAGTCATTAAAGCAGCCAGCCGTGAGCTGTGTCGGAATTGTGTAAGTCCTGTAAAACATTTGTAAAAAGCGCTTTACCGCCGTTGCTGCTTGCTGCATTGCCGCGTTACATTCGCACCGCATCAGACACAGGAATACCATTATGAACATAGCCGTACTGGATTGCGATACCCGAGAAGTACACTGGCTCGAAAAAGTGCTGACCGCCGCAGAGCATACTTTTAAGGTATTTACAGCGGGTCATTTGCTGGCCCGCGAGCTTTCACGCATGGACTTTGACGTCATAATTGTCGGCTCGACTGGCGCGGATACGTGCAGTCCGCGCGGCATCGCCGAACTGCGGGCGCAACTGGAAGCCGAGATTCCGGTCATTTGTCTGCTCAAAGACGATGTTGAGGCGGATATTGCGGCGATGCTAAATGCTGGCGCAGACGATTGTTTGGCCAAGCCGTTTCGTTCGCTGGAACTGCTGGCTCGGCTGTCGGCATTGACCCGCCGCACCCTATACGCCAAGGCGCATCAGAAAGACCTGATTGAAATCGGCGCTCTGCGTATCGATATGCACAACCGGCTGATTTTCCGCGATGGTGAGCGCCTGACGCTGACACCCAAGACGTACGATCTGGCGGTGCTGCTGCTGACGCGTACAGGACAATTGCTTTCGCGCAGCTATTTGCTGGAGCAGGTGTGGGGGCGTGGCCACAATGCCGCCACGCGCACGCTGGATACGCATGTCAGCCGTTTACGCGCAATGCTGGGATTGACACCGGAAAACGGCTGGAAGTTGCAGTCGGTCTATCAGCACGGCTATCGGCTGGATCAGACATCGGTGGGCAGCAGTTCCGTGATCGTTAACATGATGCCGAGACAGGGCGCCGCACTCGCGGTGTAGCGCCGGGGAGCCGTACTGAAGGGGTTTAATAGCCCAGCCGGCGGTCCACAATGTTCCGGAGTTTTTTGCCGGCAAGAAAGCGCTCGAAATTCTCGAACCAGCTGTCGAACAGCCGCGCAACGTAGCGTGGGTCGTCGCAACTGATATGGGGCAATACCACGGTGTTTCGGGTGCTCCACCACGGCGAATCCTTTGCCAGCGGTTCCTTTTCAAATACATCCAGCACCGCACCGCCGAGGTGGCCGCTATCGAGTTTTTCGCGCAGTGCCGCGTAATCGACAATAGGCGCGCGGCCGATGTTGATAAAACCCGCGCCGCGTTTCAGCAGGCTGATGCTGTCGCGGCTGATCAGGTTGCGTGTTTCAGCAGTCAGCGGGGAGGTAACGATCACGAAATCAGCCTTGGGTAGTACACTGTCGATGCGTGAGGCCTTTACCACGCGATCCGCCAATCGGTGGGGTGTGCCGCTGCGGGTGACGGCAATTACTGTCATACCGAGTTTTTTTGCTGCGCGACCGGCGCCTTGACCTAGATCACCAAAACCCACTACCACCACGCATTTGCCGGCAATGGGTACGGTGCAAATGCAATCCCACACGTGGTTCTGCTGATTCTTGAGGATCTCCGGTAGCCGCGATTGCAGCATCAACAGCCCCATCAAACAGGATTCCTCGGCCTTCGGGCCGTGCGCGCCGGTGTTGTTGGTGAGCGAGACATCAGTGGGCAGCCAGTCCATCGGCATCAGCGCATCGACGCCGGCGGCTGTGGTCTGGATCCATTTCATGCGCGGTGCGACTTCACGAAAGCGCTCGCGCGGCGGCACCGTGTTGGTGATCATGAAGTCGGCGGTCTTGAGCGCTTCGTGGATGATCTGATTGTCCCAACCGGCGGTGACGCGAAGTTTTTTTGCCAGCGCACGGTGCCGTTTTGCGGCAGATTCCCAATCCGCTTGCGTCACGTGAAACAGCACTGGACGGTCGTGGTGTGACTCCAGGTGTAGATGATAAGTATTTGTTTTAATTGACATTTTAGTTATACCATTAGCGACGCCACGTGATCGGCGATTGCCAGCGACGAAGTCAGCCCCGGCGATTCAATGCCGTATAGCGCCACCAGCCCCTGCACGCCGTGCACGCTGTGATTGTGGAAGGTGAAATCCTGCACGGGCTCGCCTGGCCCGGTGATGCGCGGACGAATACCGGTGTAACCCGGTTGCAGCGTGCCATCTTGCAGGCCGGGAAAGTAATGGCGGATGGCTTTGTAAAACGAGGCTTCGCGCGTTTCGTCGAACTGATAATCCACGCGGTCGATCCATTCGAAATCCGGGCCGAATTTCACGCGCCCGCCCAGATCGATGGTGACGTGCACGCCCAGCCAGTCGGGCCGTGCCACTGGATAAATCAGCCGGTTGAACGGTGATTTGGTGCTTAACGTGTAATAGTGGCCGATGGCGTAGAAGGTCGGCGGAATGGTCGCGGCGGGAATGCCTGCAATGCTGCGTGCAACATCCGGCGCTTTCAACCCCGCGCTGATAATTACTGTGCGGCACTTTACCGTCATCGGTTCCGTGCCGCCGACTTCGAGCACGATGCCGTCGCTTTCGACCTTGCCGCCGAGCACCGGGCTGGACAATGCCAGCATAGCGCCACGATCCTCGGCCTCGCCCAAATAGGACAGCATCAGGCCGTGGCTGTCGATGATGCCGGTGGAAGGCGTCAGAAAGCCAGCCACGCAGCGCACATTCGGTTCCATTGCTTTCAGTTCAGCGAGGTCGAGCATGCGCAAATCGTCGACGCCGTTGGCTTCGGCTTGCGCCTTGTATTTTTTCAGGCCCGCGATTTCGGTGTCGTCGCAGGCGACGATCACCTTGCCGATGCGCTGATGCTTGACGTCGTGTTCCGCGCAATACTGGTAAAGCGCTTTGCGGCCCGGTACGCACAGCCGCGCTTTCATTGAGCCGGAGGCGTAGTAAATACCGGCGTGAATGACTTCTGAGTTGCGTGCGCTGGTGTGCGTACCAAACGCGTCTTCAGATTCGAGAATCACGACGTCGCGCCCGTCCCGTGCGAGCCTGCGTGCGATGGCCAAGCCCACCACGCCTGCGCCGATGACGGCGCAATCCAGAGTTTCCATGATGAAAAAAGTCGATGCGAAGCGTGTGATTTTACCGTGTTGGGCGTTCCGTCGCGTACACTGGCGCGATGGACACTTGGGACTGCAACTTCGCCGAACGCTCGCCGATGCTTGCGCCTTTGCGGGCAGTAGCGCTCGCGCTGAAAGGCGATACATGGCCGTCACTCTCACGTTTGAACGCGTTGGCGCAGCGCTACGGCGTGGTGTCGGGCGGCGGGCAACCGCTGCGATTTATGAGCGCGGCAGAGCAGGCCTTACCCAAGGCTTCGGACTACGAGCAACGCATCCACGATGAAGGTGTTGTTACCCTGCGCGAGTGCAACTGGCACGACTTCTTTAACGCCTTGGCGTGGCTGACCTTTCCACTCATCAAGAAAGCCTTAAACCGGGGCCATGTGGAAGAGTTAAACCTGCAAACGGCAGCTGAGCGATTTTCGCGGACAGCAACCGCGCGTAATCGCCGCCGCGATGCCCTGACACTGTTCGACGAAAGCGGCGTGCTGGTGTTTAGTTCCAGTACAGCCGTGCTCGATGGTATACGGGCGTTTGCCTGGCGGCAGGTGTTCTGGGAAGAACGCGAACAGTTTCAGGCCGCGACCCAGTGCCTGATCGTCGGCCACGCGTTGTATGAAAAAGCCTTGTCGTCCTATTTGGGCATGACTGGACACGCGCTCTTGATGGTCGGTCGTGCTGATTCCCGCTCGAACGCCGGGCTGGACAGGCGCCAAGATGAGAGGGCAGCGAATGCGCTACGCGATCACATCAGGCAACCCCACGATTTGTCGCCGCTGCCGGTGTTGGGCGTGCCCGGTTGGTGGGACGCCAACCGTGAGGTGGCGTTCTATGAGAATACCGCGTACTTTCGCGCAGGGCGCAGCCGCAAGCCATCCACGCCGCAGGGCAATCAGCCAGGCCGGATTTCCGCTGACTGAGCGACGGTAACACGATCCTTTCCTTCGGATTTGCTCTTGTAGAGCGCGGCGTCGGCGGCTTCAAACAACTGCTCATAGCTGATGCCGTGCATGGGATAGGTGGAGACACCCATGCTGGTGGTGATGGGGATGTGTTTGCCACGCACCATCAGGGGGGAAGCTGCGATTCTCACGCGTATGCGTTCGGCGGTAAGTGAGGCACCGTCGAGATCGGTGTCCGGCAGCAGAATG
>SYEN01000140.1 GCA_005800795.1 Burkholderiales bacterium
CAAAAACACGCGCACCGCGTCCGAGACTGATAAACCCATAGCGGCAAGCGCCTCGGTGGCCTGCTCTTTGATTTGCTCATCCACACGAACGTGGACCATGGCGGTAGTAGGCATATTGGCCTCCTTTTATGATGCGATACAGTGTATCTCACTTGGATTGCACATGGCAAATCAAGCTTCAAACCGGGTTTGAAGCAGACCGCGGTAAATGATGTTCCCTCCCGCTATAATTGCACCGGCGCCGCCACGGACAAAGCCCCAAAAACACGGACAATCACCCGTAGCACTACTCAGGAGTTGAGATAACGGGTTTTGATCCGGGGTGCGACTGCACCACCACCGAATCTTTACTTCCCGGAGGTTACGCCCATGCACATCCTCATCATTCCCGGCGTCACTATGCCCACCGTTGAAGATTCCCTGCTCGCGCGCATTCGCGAAACCGCCGGCCCCGGCGTACGCATAACGGTGGCGAAATCGGCAGCAGAGGCCACGGCGGCGATGGAAGATGTCGAGGTGATTCTCGGCACCATTACGCCGGCAATGTTTGCGCGGGCGAAGAAGCTCACCTGGGTGCATGCGATTACCTCCGGCGCGGATTCGTATCTGTTTCCCGAGATGGTCAACAGCGAAGTGATGCTTTCCGGCGACAAAGGGCTGGTGGGTTCGCATCTGGCCGATCACACATTTGCGTTGCTTTTGTCGCTGACGCGGCGCCTCGCGCGCGCGGTTCAGGACGCGCCGCATTCGTGGAAGAATCGCGTGGCGTACCGCGCCGAGGAATTTGAGCTCGAAGGCTGCACCATGGGTGTTGTCGGGTTCGGCGGTACCGGGCGTCACATCGCGCGTCGTGCTGCGGCGTTCGGCATGAAAGTAATCGCGGTGGATTGCGATCCGGTGCCCCCATCGCCGGAAGTGCCCGACGTGTGGGGCAGCGACCGGCTGGATGAATTGCTGCGGACGTCGGATGTGGTGACTTCCGGCCTGCCGTTAACCCGCGACACGCACCATATGTTCAATGTGCGCACCTTCGGCTTGATGAAACCTTCGGCGATATTTGTCGACGTCACGCGCGGCGAACTGTACGACCCCGAAGCGCTGATGGCTGCGATCAAAAATGGCAAACTCGCCGGCGCCGGCCTCGACGTTGCACCGCAAGAGCCGCTGCCGCACGATCACCCGCTGTGGACCACGCCGAACGTGATCATGACGCCGCATACGGCGGGCGCCAGCCAGTTTCGCATCAGCCGCAATCTCGACCGCTTCTGTCGCAACGTCGGGCTGTACCGCGCGGGCAAGCCACTGGAAGGGCAGATCAACAAGTCGCGCGGGTTCTGACTTTTAGCGGCGCTTTCGCCGTGTTGCCGCCGCGTGAATGCAGCGCGGTAACTTTTTCTCCAACGCCGCCATGACCTCTTCAGTCAAGCCCACGGTATCTCAGCAACTATCTGTTTTTATTGAACAATTTCAAGCAGATTCCATTCCGCCCGCTGTGCGCGAACGCGCCAAGCTGTTGATCCTCGACGCCATCGGCATTGCTTACGCTTCCACGCACTATCCGTTCGCGCAGCACATTCTATCGGGCATACGCAGCGTTTCGGGCACTGGCGACTGCGGTTTGATCGGCCTGCCGGACAAGCTGCCGCTGCGCGACGCGGTGTTGATGAATGGCGCGTTGGTAGATGGGCTGGATTACGACGACACGCACGTCGGCGCCATCGTGCATCCGACCGCAAGTGCGCTGCCTTGCTCGATGAGCGTGGCGGAATCCATCAACGCCAGCGGCGCCGACCTGCTCGCGGCCTACATCCTCGGCGTGGAAACCGTGGTGCGCGTGTGTGGTGCGGCCAAGGGCGGCTTTCACCATTTTGGCTTTCACCCGACCTGCATCGCCGCGCATTTTTCTTGCGCGCTGCAGGCGGGCTGGCTGTACGGCCTGACTGCGCAACAACTCACCATGGCGCAAGGCATGGTCGGCAGCACCGCCGCAGCAAGTCAGGAATTTCTCGAAGAAGGCGCGTGGAACAAGCGGTTGCATCCGGGCTGGGCGGGTGTGGCAGGCATTACGGCCGCGCATCTCGCGCGGCACGGCTACATCGGCCCCAGCAAAACGTACGAAGGGCGCTTCGGCCTTTATCAAACGCACCTGCAGGACAACACTTACGAAGTTGATTACAGCTACATCACCGCAAATCTCGGCGAAAAGTGGGAAGTAGCCGAAGTCGCCGTCAAACCCTATCCCGCCTGCCATCTGGTACACGCCTGCGCAGACGCGGCCATCGCGCTGCGCAAAAAGCACCAGCTAAAGCCAGACGACATTGCCTCGGTGCAGGCGCTGATCCCCGAACAGGCAATACACATCGTCGCCGAGCCCGCGGCCGCCAAAATCAAGCCCGTCAACGACTACGACGCAAAATTCAGCGTGCAGTTTGTCACCGCCACCAGTCTGATACTGGGCAAATTCGGTCTGGCGCAATTGGAGCCAGAGACGCTAAACAACCCGGTAATACTCGATCTCGCGCGGCGGGTGAGCTACGCCGTTGACCCTGATACAACGTATCCGAAATATTTTTCCGGCGGCGTTATCGTCACCACGCGCAACGGACTAACCTTGCGCCACCACGAGCCGGTAAATCGCGGCACGGGCGAACGCGCGCTGACGGGCGACGACATAGGCGCGAAGTACCGCGACAACGCATCCATGGTATTGCCGCGCGAACGTGTTGAGCAGGTGCGTGATGCCGTGCTGGATATGGAATCGATGTCGGCGCGGGAGTTCATGGCGCTACTGCGTTAAACGATCCTGCGTTGGCTCCCGGCTACGCCAGCCAGGGCATTTTCGCAAAATGCCGTTGCTCGAATGCTTCAATTGCGGGCAATTCCTGCAGCACCAGTCCTACATCATCCAGGCCTAGGAGCAGCCGTTCCTTATAGATCGACTCGATGAAAAACTGATACGTTGCGCCGTCCGGCCCGGTGATGGTCTGGCTTTCAAGATCGACACTGACACTCGCGCCCGGCGTGGCCGCGATTTGCGCGCGCAGCGTGGCGCAGTGTTCTTCGGGCAAGATCGCGGGCAGCATGCCATTCTGGATTTCGTTGGCGTAGTGGATGTCGCCGAACGACGGCGCGATTACGCAACGTATGCCCCAGTCAAGCATGGCATAAGCGGCGCCCTCGCGCGATGAGCCGCAGCCAAAATTCGGCCCGGCGACGATCACGCCGGTGTTGCGCCACGGCGTCTGATTCAATATGAAATCAGTCCGTTCGTTGCCATCGGCGTCAAAGCGCAGATTGTAAAACAGCCATGGGTCGTAGCCCTTTTCTGCGGTGCGCAGCTTGCGCAAAAAGCGCGCCGGGATGATCTTGTCGGTGTCGATATTCGCCATGTCGAAGGGTGCTGCGACGGCGGTGAGGATAGTGAAGGGCTGCATGTTTACGCTCTAAAATTCCGTGATACTGGTTTAGACAGACAAGCACAGATAAACCAACACTGTCGTTCCCGCGCAGGCGGGAACCCATCACACCGTGCCACGGGAGATAACGTATGGATTCCCGCCGTCGCGGGAATGACACCTGTGGTTTTTCATCTGCGTCAATCTGCGTCGAAGAAATTTTTCAAGTCAATGTCCGCACATCGGTAATACGCCCGGTAATCGCCGCCGCCGCCGCCATCGCCGGGCTCATCAAATGCGTGCGCACGTTCTTGCCCTGGCGGCCTTCAAAGTTCCGGTTGGAGGTTGACGCCGCGCGCATGCCGTCGGGCACGCTGTCACCGTTCATCGCGGCACAGCCGCTGCAGCCCGAGGCACGCCATTCCATGCCTGCCTCCTCGAAGATGCGGTGCAGACCTTCGGCTTCCGCGTCGCGCTTGACTTGTGTGGAGCCAGGCGACACCCAGCCCTGCACGGTGACTTTGCGGCCTTTCAGCACCGCCGCTGCCGCGCGCAAATCGTCCAGCCGGCCGTTGGTGCAGGTGCCGATGAACACACGATCGATTTCGATGTCGGTGAGCTTCATGCCGGGTGTCAGGCCCATGTATTGCAAGGCGGACACCGCATGTGCGCGCTTGTTCGGGTCGGTATACGAAGCCGGGTCGGGAATCGTAGCACTCACCGGCAGCGCTTCTTCCGGCGTGGTGCCCCAGGTGAGCGTGGGTTCGATGGCGCTGCCGTCGAGCGATACTTCGCGGTCGAACACCGCATCGTCGTCCGTGGGCAAAACGCGCCACAGCGCCAGCGCTTCATCCCATAGTTTGCTCTTGGGTGCGTACTCACGGCCGGCGAGGTATTGGTACGTGGTGTCGTCCGGCGCGATCATGCCCGCCCGCGCGCCGGCTTCGATCGACATATTGCACACCGACAGCCGCCCTTCCATGCCCAGCGCACGGATGGCGCTGCCGGCATATTCAAGCACATGCCCCGTGCCGCCCGCCGTACCGATTTTGGCGATGATCGCCAGCGCCACATCCTTGCCCGACACGCCTGAGCCGAGCTTGCCGTCGACCGTGATGCGAAATGTCTTCGGCTTTTTCTGCCACAGGCATTGTGTGGCGAGTACCTGCTTGAGATTGGTCGCACCCACGCCAAAAGCGTAGGCGCCCATCGCGCCATGCGTGGAGGTGTGTGAATCGCCACAGGTTAGCGTGATGCCCGGCTGCGTGAAGCCGGTTTCCGGCCCGATCACGTGCACGATGCCCTGCTGCGGGTGATCCATGCCAAAACTGCGTATGCCATTGTCCGCTCCGTTCAGATCGAACAGGCGAATCATCTCGCGCGCATCGGCATCGACCACGTTGGCGAGACCTTTTTCGCGGCCGCTGGTGGGTACGTAATGGTCGGCCGTGGCCAGATGCTGGCGCGGCTTGCGCACCTTACGGCCTTCTTTGGCGAGCGCGCCAAAGGCGTGAAACGCGCCGTCGTGCAGCAGATTGCGGTCGATGTAAATCAGCGCCTCGGCACCTTTGTCAACGATGACATGCTGCTGCCAGATTTTTTCAAACAACGTTTGAGGCATTAAAATATCCTTTTAAAACAATTACTTACATTATTCTAGGCAATGCCCGCCGCGCGTCGTTAAAAGCCATAGAGCCGGGCCGGATTGGCCGCCAGCACGCGATCGCGTATCGCGGCATCCGGTATCCATTCAAGCAAACGGCTGCACATGTCCCCATCGTTCGGCATCGCGCCTTCGTGTTTTGGATGCGGCCAGTCGGTGCCCCACACCACGCGATCCGGGTTGGCGTCGATGATGGCGTGCGCGAGCGGAGTGACGTCGGGGTACGGCATGTCGTGTGCGGAAATGCGATACGCGCCGGTGAATTTGCACCACGTGCGGCCGTTTTTCATCAGCCGCAGAAACGCCTGAAAGTTGGCGTCCTTTGCACCCTTGCCAGCCTTCATGTAGCCAAAGTGATCGATCACGATATCGGTGGGAAAATCCTCAAAGCGCTTTTCCAGATCCGGGTAATCATCCACGTGCATCAAAAACTGCACATGCCAGCCCAGCGGCGCGATGCGTTCGGCCATGCCGCGCACCAAGTGCATCGGCAGCACACCTTTTTCGGTTGCGACGTCCACCACGTTAAAGCGGATGCCGCGCACGCCCAGCGCGTGCATGGCTTCGAGTTCCTTGTCGCTGATGTTGTCTTCAACCACCACTACGCCTCGCCACTTGCCCGCCATCGCTTTGAGATTCGCCAACGTCACGCGGTTGTCGGTGCCGTACACCGACGGCTGCACGATCACTCCGCGCGTAACACCCAGCGCCGAAGCTAAACGCTGCCAGTCGGCAAGCAAGGCATCCGGCGGTGTGTAGATGCGTTGTTCGGCAAACCCATACTGCGCCATCGGCCCGAAAATGTGAAAGTGCGTGTCCGTCGCGCCTTGCGGCAGTGTGAACGCGGGCGACTTTGGGTGCGGATCGGGGCCGGCGCACAGCGGCGCGGCAGCAGTGGGGGAAAATTCCATAAGTATTTGTTTTTATTGATTTATTTAAACTGTAGTAATTTACCCTGACGCTTCAATGCTCAGATGACACTGCTGCACACTTCGCACTTAGCGGTGCGCTACGGAAACATCTGTGTGTAAGCGAATGCTATCACCGCCGGCGTCGCATGCCGTATACGGAATACCCGGGCAGCCCTCAGGCTTTGTGCCCATTCGGGAATCTTATACGACGAAATGACCCTGCCAAAAGCGGCTGACTTCGACCGCCAGCACGAAGAACCAGACAAAAATGCTGATGCCCACTGCAGCGGCGGCGATATCTTTGATAATTTTGATTTTTTCGTTGTGCCGGGTTTCCACGAAGTCGCACAACGCCTCGATCGCACTGTTGAACATTTCGGCGACGACCACGAACGCCGTGACAACCAGAATCAGCAGCAGGTCCACCCAAGCGTGCAATGCAATTGCGCCGGTCAGCACCAGCGCCGACAGCACCAACTTGTAGGCTACCGAAAAATCATAAATGACTGCATAGCGCAGGCCCGAGAACACGGTGCGAATTTTTCGCAATGGGTGATAGCCCGGGTCACCGGTGCCGAGGAATTTATGTCTCATGAACGTACGCTAAAAAGTAGTCGCAACCCTGCCACCCAGGCAGCGCCAGCTACAACGCCAGCCAACACATCGCTCGGAAAGTGCACTTGCAAATACAGCCGCGATAGCGCCACGAGAGCGACCAGCAGCACAACCGCAGCAATAATCGCGGGGTTGCGCCGTAATCCCAGTACCAAAATCCAGGCTAGCGCCAGCGCTGTGACTTGCATAGTATGGGCGCTGGGGAACGATGGGTCGGCCGGCATATCCACTAGCGGCTGGAAAAGGTCCGGCCGCGGCCTCGCCACAAGCAGTTTGGTTACATGTGCAATCAACCCTGCACCAACGATGGAAAGTGGCAGCAGCATCGCAGCCGCCCGTTTGTCATCGCGCCAATAGCGCCACCCTAGTATCAATGCAACCGGCAGCAGGACGATGATGGATCCAAACCACGTGACCGTTCCCATCAACCCATCGAGCCACGGATGCCGCCACGCATGCAAAGCCTCCAGCAGTTGACGGTCTAGAAGCGGCGCGGCACAGACGCTGCCATGGCAGGTCAATAGAATACCCAGGCCAAGAGCGACGCCAGCCATCCCCCAACATAGCAGGACCCAGTAGGGTGTCGCCAGTGCGCCCCGGGAAGCCTGAGCGAAGACGTTCATGCGGCACGCCGGGACGCATCCCGGCGCAGCGAAAGAATCACCGAGATCGCAATAATGCTTGCGACGATGCCCAGCGAAATCAGAACCGGAATCTTGAAGACATCTATAAGCATCATCTTGACGCCCACGAACATCAACACCAGCGCGAGGCCGTATTTCAGCAGCGAAAACCGGTCGGCCATGTCCGCCAGCAGGAAGTACATGGCGCGCAG